>WFQA01000118.1 GCA_015487255.1 Paracoccaceae bacterium
CTGAGGAGTCAATTCTGGTGCTGGCGGAATCGGTGAAGGCGCGGGTGCGCAAGCTTGATATTCTGTTCAACAATGCCGGCACCACATGGGGCGCGCCAATCGCTGATTTTCCGCATGCGCAATGGCAAAAGGCCATGTCGGTCAATGTGGCCGGGCTGTTTACCCTGACCAGGGAGTTGCTGCCTATGCTTGAGGCGTCCGCCAGTGATGACGACCCCTCAAGGGTGGTGAATATCGGCTCGGTCATGGGCACGGTGCCGCTGGCGGAGGGGGCTTATGCCTATACCGCCTCCAAGGCGGCGGTGCATCATCTGACCAAAACCCTGGCCAATGAATTTGCCGCCCGGCGCATTACCGTCAATGCCATCGCGCCGGGGCCGTTCCCCTCGAAAATGACCGCCTTTGCCATTGGCGCGCCCGAAGGTGCGGCCAAGGTGGCCGAAAATGTGCCATTGGGGCGGGTGGGCAATGCGGCGGATATCGCCGGGGCCACGCTTTATCTTTGCGGGCGCGGCGGGGCTTATGTCAGCGGGGCGATATTGCCGGTTGATGGCGGCATGAGCGTGGAAAACCCGATCAAGCTATTCTCCAACCTGTGAGCTTGCGCTTGATCGGCGGGCTTTGCTTCGCTAGCGTGGCGTAAACATAACGGGGACTGTTCCATGAAAACCATTGCCACCGCGCTATCCATCGCCCTGCTGGGGCTTTCACCGGCCATCAGCCAGGCCCAGACCGCCCCTTGTGGCGGTGATTTTGCTGCCTTCATGCAGCAGGTGGGGGCCGAGGCCCGCAGCCAGGGCCTGCCGGAAACGGCAATCGATGCGGTGATCCGGGCCGCGCGGGTTGATGAGAAAGTCTTGCGCTTTGACCGCGCCCAGGGGGTGTTTCGCCAGACCTTCCTTGAGTTTTCACAACGCGCCATTAGCGGCTCGCGCCTGCGCATCGGGGCGCAGAAACGGGCGGAGTTCGCCGATGTATTTGCCCGCGCAGAGGCCGAATACGGCGTGCCATCCGAGGTGATTCTGGCCTTCTGGGCGCTGGAAACCGATTACGGCGTGGTGCAGGGGGATTTCAACACGGTGAGCGCGCTGGCCACGCTGGCACATGATTGCCGCCGCCCCGAATTATTCCGCCCGCACCTGCTGGCCACCATCGCGCTGACAGCGGCGGGGGATCTCGACCCGGCCACCACCACCGGCGCCTGGGCTGGCGAGATCGGCATGGTGCAAATGCTGCCGCTGGATATTCTGGAAAAAGGGGTGGATGGTGATGGTGATGGCCATGTCCGCCTGAAAACCAGCGCGCCTGATGCGATCATGACCGCAGCGCGGCTGGTACGGGACCTTGGCTGGCGCGCCGGCGAGCCGTGGCTGGTGGAGGTGACCGTGCCGCGCGATTTCCCGTGGGAGAAATCGGGCTTTGATACCGCCATGCCGGTGAGTGACTGGGCAAGGCTTGGAGTGCAGGCGCGGGGGGTTATGCCGGACGGGGCGCTGGCTGGCAGCATTTTGGCACCGCAGGGGCGGTTTGGGCCGGTTTTCATGTCTCTGCCCAATTATGATGTTTACCGTGAATGGAACAAATCTTTTATCTATGCGATCACGGTTGGCTATATGGCCACCCGCATCGGCGGTGGCGAGCGCTATCTGCAAACCACCCCGGAGCCGGGGCTGGTGGATGGCCAGATGGAGCAGTTGCAGCAAATCCTGCAGGATCGCGGCTATGATGTTGGCGGGGTGGATGGCATATTGGGGGCTAAAACCCGCGCCGCGGTGCAGGCCGAGCAGTTGCGCCTTGGCCTGCCGGCGGATGCATGGCCCACCCCGGCGCTGCTGGCGCGCTATTAGCCCTTAGACCGGCACGCTGGCATAGCGTATGCGGCGGCGTTCCAGCCGGTAGATCTCCCGGTCGAGCCAGTTCAGGCGCTGGTTGAGGCTGGAAAGCAGCGCCAGTTGCTCGGGGGTCAGGGGCGGGGTGTTCAGCTCGGTGGCGATTCGGCGCTCGATATCGCGCTGCTCGGATTCCATCACCGAAATTTCTTGCGTGATGAGATAATATTCCTGCCCCCAATCCCAGGCCTGAAACAGCATGTTTTGCTGCTCGGCCGGGCAGACCGGGCTGAGGCTGTCTCCGCCGCGCCCCTCATTATAGGCGTTTTGCGGGGTGCAATAAAGCGGCAGCCCCGCTTTGCGCCCCTCAAGCCATGCACGGGTATCCGGCACCACACCCACCTTGCCGCAGGCATCAAAATGCCGTGAAATATAGCTTTCCAGCCGGCCATTCACCCCGTCATTATAGCCAATGCTGCGCCAGTCGCCATTCAGGCATTGCTCTTGCGTGAGCGAGGCGCAGGCCCCGAGAAACAGGAAAAAAGCGGCAGGGGTGTAAAAGCGCATGTCGATCTCCAAAACGTGTTCACTTCCCTTATAGAAGCTTTTGGGAATGGCTTGCAAATTATGCTTGTGGCTGCAACAACGGCTGGCATGAATATGCCGAATGAAACCTATCTGCGCCTGATGGTCTGGCTGCTGGCCAGCACCTTGTTGGTCGGCGCGATTTTCACCTCTTTTCCGCAGCTTGATCTCTATGCTTCTGCCTGGTTTTTCCGCGATGGGTTCTGGCTATACGAGCTGGGGTTCACCCGGGTTGTCCGCGAGATATTTCTCTGGTTCATGTATGCTTTTGGCCTTGGAGTCGGGCTGGCATTTATTTATGCGCTGCTGCGCCGGCGCCCGCTCAGGGGGCTGGGCTATGGGGTATCGCTCATATTGCTTGGCCCGCTTTTGCTGGTCAACACATTGCTGAAAGATAACTGGGGCCGGGCGCGGCCGATTGATGTGACCGATTTTGGCGGTGACAGCCTGTTTACCCCGGCTTATCTTTTTACCGATCAATGTGGCAAAAACTGCTCGTTTACCTCGGGCGAGGGTGGCGGCATTGCCACCTTGGCGATATTGATCGGCTTTTGGGCATGGCCGCATTTGCAGCGCAAGGGGCGGCTTTGGCTTGGTATGGCGCTGGGGCTGATGGTGTTTATTGTTGCTGGTTTGCGGGTGGCGATGGGGCAGCATTTTTTGAGCGACACCCTGCTCTCGATCCTGTTTTGCGCGCTGGTGGCGGCGGTGCTTTACCGGCTGTTCTACCCCGCTAGAGCCGCAAAAACGCCCGCATGAAGTGCTGATCGCCAACCGGGCCAAGCAGGGCCGGGGCTTTTGCTGTATCCGCCCAGATGGCCTGGTGCAGCGGCTCGGTCGGCGGGCCGAGTTGGCAGATGGCTTTGCACAGGTAAATATGGGCGATTTTCATCGCATAGAGGTCATATTCCGGCATATAGGTGAAGCGGCGATAGCTGCCGAAATAGCGTTGCGGCGCGATTTTCCAGCCGGTTTCCTCATAGGCTTCGCGGTGCAGGGCGGGCAGCGGGTGCTCTCCTTTGTCTATGCCGCCACCGGGCAGTTGCACCTCCGGCCCCGGCTCGGCCTGTTCGGTGAGCAGGATGCGGTTGCCACGGGTAATAATAGCGTAAACCCCGGCGCGCGGGGTGTATTTGATGCCGGGTATCGGCGGTTTTCCAAAGCGTCTCATAACGGGTTTGTGGCACAGGCGAAGGGGGAAATCACGGCAATTCTTGTTGCTTTTGGCGCAAAAATTCTTGCTCCTCTGGCGAGGTTGTTAATGCAATGGCGCGGGCATAATCATGATAAGCGGCCTCGGCCTGCCCGCATTGGTTGTGCAACTCGGCGCGGGCAGCATAAAAAGGTTGGTAGGCTTGTAGTGCATTTTCGAGCGGGGTCAGAGCCTTGAGCACCGCTTGTGGTGCCCCGGCATGTGCCTGCGCTACAGCCCGGTTGAGCGCCACCACCGGGGTTGGGGAGCATTTATAAAGCGCGTCGTATAGGCCAAGAATTTGCGGCCAGTCGGTCTCTTCCCAGCTTTCGGCCTCGCAATGCAGGGCGCTGATCGCGGCTTGAATCTGGTAAGGGCCGGGGCGGCTTTGGGCCAGCGCATGCAGCAGCCTTGCCTTGCCTTTTGCAATGGCGTTTTGGTCCCAAAGGCTGCGGTTTTGGTCTTTCAGAGAAATAAGCTGGCCTGCTTCAATCCGGGCGGCATCGCGGGCGGAATGTAGCTGCATCATGGCCCATAACCCGGCGGTTTCGGGCAGGGGTTGCAAGTGGTGCAAAATAGCGCAAAGGCGGAGCGCCTCATTTGAAAGCTCGGGGTTGAGCGGGGCATATCCGGCATTGAAAATCAGGTAGATCACCGAAAGCACTGCATCGAGCCGGGGCGGGATATCCGCCGCCTCCGGCACCTTATAGGGAATGCCGGCACGGCGAATTTTGGCTTTGGCGCGGGTCAGGCGCTGGTTCATCGTTGCGTGGGGCAGCAGAAAGGCACGGGCGATTTCACGGGCCGAAAGACCGCACAGCGTGCGCAGGGTCAGCGCCACTTGCGCCTCCTGCGCCAAAGCCGGGTGGCAGCAGGTGAAGATCAGCCGCAGGCGCTCATCGGGTATCTCCTGTGCCATCTCATCCTCGGGTTGACCCTCTGTCAAAAGGCTGAGATTTTGCCGCAGCACTTCGTCTTTCGCTCGTTTCGACACGCGCAAACGGTCCAGGGCACGCCGCCGAGCAACGGTCAGCAGCCACGCGCCGCAGCTGGACGGCGTGCCACCCTTGGGCCATGCGCGCGCCGCCTCGATCATCGCATCTTGCAGCGCCTCCTCGGCAAGGTCAAAATCGCGGAACTGCGCGATCAGCGCGGCCAGCACCCGTCCGGATTCTTCTTTGAAAATCCGGGCGAGCGCAGCGTGGATCACTGATCAAAGACCATGATCGGGCGCACTTCTACACAACCATATTTGGCAGAGGGTATCTTCGCTGCCCACTTTATGGCTTCATCAAGGTCTTCGCATTCCAGCAGATAAAACCCTCCCAAAACCTCTTTGGTTTCTGCAAATGGCCCATCAGTGATCTGGGCTTTTCCGCCGCGCATCCGCACGGTGCTTGCATCGGTTTCCGGCATCAAAGCTTCTCCGCCGACATACACACCAGCCGCTATGGCATCTTGCGTAAACTGGCCATAGTCAGCCATTAAATCACCTTCATAATCCTGTTCGCCATCGGGAAC
>WFQA01000119.1 GCA_015487255.1 Paracoccaceae bacterium
CGGCGGATACCATCCGGCCCGACAACCTCACCCAAAAGCACCGCCCGCCCGTCACCAAGCCGGGGCACAAAATTGCCAAACTGATGGCCGGCGTAGGCCGCCGCCAATGGTGTGGCCCCCTCCGGCACCGCGTTTCCCGCCAAAAACTCCACCGGAAAATCTGTTTCCGAAACACCGATCCCGGCCGCCAATGCATGGTTGAATTTTACCAATGCGGGGGCGGCTACCGGCACCGGGTTTTGCGGCATATAAAAGCTATTTGGCAGCCTGGCAAAACTGTTGTCAAAAGGGATTGTCACCTGGAGGGTTTCCTGCTCGCAAAATACACCATAATTTTTGATCTGCCGTAGGGTGCGTGGTCTCCACGCACCAAATAGAAATGGCCGCCGGATCTCTCCGCGGCCACCCCATGCTTGTGGTTGCGCTACTTATTTTCGCGCGGCATGCCCAAAAACCGTTCACCGGTTTTGGCTTGTGCCTAGTCGTTCAGTACCAGATTTGTCGCGGCTTCGCGGCCATTGCGGCCCTCTTCCAGCTCATAGGTCACTTTTTGGTTGTCTTGCAGGCCTTGCAGCCCGGCACGCTCAACCGCAGAAATGTGCACAAACACATCCTTGCCGCCATCATCAGGGGCGATGAAGCCATAACCTTTAGTGCCGTTAAACCATTTGACGGTGCCAGTTGCCATCCGCCTTCTCCTTAAATTGTTTGCCACCCACATTATGCGGTGGCTCCGGTGCAGAAATCGGTCTTCATTATTGTTCGGGCAGTCTGCATTAAGGCGTCAGCGGAACTGTGAAAGACTTTACTCACAAACCCGTTTTCACCCAGTATTTGGTAAAAATCAAGGATTTTACCACATTTCACTGTCACCTTGCCGATAAATTGGGTATTTAGGCCACAATTTCAGCTAAATTTCAGGTTAGAGCGGCTGCGAGACCGAATCATTGGAATTCGAATATGTTTATCTACGGGTTGAAAAATTGCGATATCGTGCGCAAGGCGCGCAAGGCTCTGCCGGGGGCGGTGATGCACGATGTGCGCGACGCCCCCCTCAGCCGGGAGGTGCTGACACATTTTCTGGCCGCCTTTCCCGACACATTGGTTAACAAGCGCTCTACCGCGTGGCGCAAGCTGAGCGAGGCGGAACGGGCTTCAGACCCGATCACCCTGCTGCAAGCCCACCCCGCCCTGATGAAGCGGCCACTGATTGAAGCGGATGGCGCGCTTTATCTGGGCTGGACAGCCGAAAACGAGGCCGCGCTTAAAGCGGCGCAAGCCGGCAGGTGAAATGCCGCATCAGGCGTGGCTCTTTCACCACCTTTAATCCACGCAGGCTGTCTTTTTCAGCCTTGAGCATTTCAAACGCCTCGATCAGATAATCGGCGTGGGACTGGGTATAGGTCCGGCGCGGAATCGCAAGGCGCACCAGCTCCATCGCCGCCGGTTTTTCTGAGCCATCTGGCTGGCGGCCAAACATCAGGGAGCCGATCTCCACCCCTCTGATCCCGCTGATTTCGTATAGCCGGTTGGCCAGCGCCTGCGCGGGGTATTGCAGTGGGTCGATATGGGGCAGCCAGGCCCTGGCATCAATAAACACCGCATGGCCTCCGGCAGGCTTCACCACCGGCACACCGAGTAAATCGAGCCGGTCGATAATATATTGGTTGGTGCCGATGCGGTAGCGAAGGTAGTCCTCGTCAATGATCTCGCTCAGCCCTTGGGCAATGGCCTCAAGGTCGCGCCCGGCCAACCCGCCATAGGTAACAAAACCTTCGGTCTGGATCAGCCGCACCCGCGCCGCTTCAGCCAGATCATCATCATTGAGCGCCAGCCAGCCGCCGATATTGCCAAAAGCATCCTTTTTAGCGGACATGGTCATGCCATCGGCCACGGCGAAACATTCGCGCACGATATCGGTAATAGCGCTGTTCTCCTGCCCCGGCTCGCGCTGCTTGATAAACCATGCGTTTTCGGCAAAGCGGCAGCCATCGATGATAAAGGGATGGCCATGCGCCCTGGCCAAAGCCGCCACCGCGCGGATATTCTCAAGGCTGACCGGCTGGCCCCCGCCGGCATTATTGGTGATGGTCAGCATTACACAAGGCACGTTGTCGCCGTGTTCTTGCAAAAAAGCGGCCAGCTTCTCAAGGTCCATATTGCCCTTGAACGGATGCATGGACTGGCTGTCCCTGCCCTCGCCAATATTGAGATCAAAGGCCAAAGCGCCGCTGGCTTCGATATTGCCGCGCGTGGTGTCAAAATGGGTGTTGGAGGGAATGCGCTTGCCCGCCCCACCGAGCAGGCCAAACAGAATCGCCTCCGCCGCCCGGCCCTGATGGGTGGGGATGATATGCTTGAACGGCATGAGGTTTTGCACCGCCGCCTCAAAGCGGGCAAAGGATGGCGAGCCGGCATAGCTTTCATCGCCGCGCATGATGGCGGCCCACTGCTCGGCGCTCATCGCGCCGGTGCCGCTATCGGTGAGCAAATCAATCAGCACATCATCCGAGGCCAGGCCAAAAAGGTTATAATGCGCCAGCTTCAGCTTGGTCTCGCGCTCAGCGCGGGTGGTCATGCGAATCGGTTCGACAGATTTGATGCGAAAGGGTTCAATGATGGTTTTCATCAGGGCTTCTCCAGTTTTGAGACGGCCCCGCAAGATATGTGACAACCCAATACACCAACGGGGCCAGCGCCGCGGTTGCCACTCAAAAAGTGTGCCGCGCTCAGCGCCCATAAGGTTGCCGCCTTAATCTGCCCCAGCCGGCCAAAACCGTCAAGATTTCTTTCTTTGTCAAATACTCAGGGGATGGGTATTTGATTATTGTGTGCAATTTATTCTGAAACCCGGTTCCAGTTTTTCGGATTGCGCTTTTGTGTGATGACAGCCCTCCTTGCCGAGCGAAGCTCGGCAGAGGCGTCGCGATTCCCATTTTTGAAGGCCTCTTCAAAAATGCCACCGGTGCCGCTTGATGCAACATTGGGATATTTTACTGCAGCGCTGCGGTGCGCACCTCCGCGGCGACCCTTCGGGCCACCTTGTCGGCGCGTGCGGCGCTTCGCTTGCAGGGTGCTTGGAGTTGGCATGTTCTATTGGGTTGTCTGGTCTGTGACATGGACAGGGTCATTCCAGCCATATGGGCAACCCCAGTGAAAATCGCGCATTACGTTGGTTCCATTCCTGACCGGCTCCGGCGTTGTTTTCATTGGCAAACCGTATTGCAAAAGCCGGATCATCTGCCAGCCTAGGTGAAGGGTCCGGGGCAGCGACAAACAGATCATAGCGCCCGCGCGGGGCATTGCCGGGCAGTTGCAGCGCAAAAGAAAACCGCGCCATACGGCCCGGCTCAACCGCGCCAAGGCTACCGCCTTCAAAGCGGTATTCTGTGTTGCTGCCTTTGTGTCGTGCAATCAGCAGCAGCGGTCGCGGGCGGTGCAGGCGCGCCCAGCCCGTGTTGCGTATGGATATCTCAGCCTGTATCGTTGCTTGTGTGGTGATGGTATCGGGGGCCTGTGCCGAGACCAGTTCTAGGCGGTAGCCTAGGCTGCGCGCCACTTGATCAAAGCAGCCCTGTCGGGCCCAGCCCTCATGAAAACGTTGGTCATAGGCCCGGTTGAGCAAGCTCAGATGAAATTTAGCCCCTTCGCTCAGAATAGCCGCGCAACTCGTGCGTGCCCCGCTGCGGGTGGCGTCACAGGTTTCGGCGGTAAACGGGGTTGTGGCGCTGCGATTGGCCACAAAGCGGCGCTCGGCCCGGCGGGCCTTGCGGTTTTCACTATAGGTGCCAACATCGGTTTGTGACGACAAAAAGCAATCATTATGCAGCCCGAGGCGGGGCATGGGGTTGTTTTCTGTGGCCCATGCCATCAGATTGGCCGGGTAGCGCCAGGCCAGAAATACATTATCGGGGGCCACATCGCGCACAGCGTCAGCAATCTGGCGTGCCCTGGCGGGCTGGTCAAGGCCGTTTGACGAAGAATGGCCCTCGCCCCAGGCCCCGATAAACCCAACCTGCCACAGTGCGATCAAATCGGCATTTTGGTTGATCAATGGCCCGAGCTGGCTGATATGGGCCAGCACGATCTCCAGCGGTGCATCTTCGGCCTGTTCGTAATCACCATCGGGGAAATCATAATAGTTATAGGCAAAACGCAGGATCAGCTTGATACCGGCGCGCCGGGCCATCCCAAACGAGCGCTCCAGCCGCGCCAGAAATTGCGGCGGCAGGGGCCGGTTGCGGTAATCCTTGAGCAAAACCATGGCATAGCCAACCCTTGCCCCCTGGTCGCGCACCCAGTTGGCGTCTTCCTGCGCCATATCGGCAAAATCATCGGCGATAAAATACCAAAACCCGCGTTCGGGGTTGGGGAAATCCTGCCCGGAGGGGGAAAAGCTGACCGTGCCGGCCTGGCTCAAACCGCCCAGCCAGGCAAGCAGCAGGCCCGCAAATATTTGCCTGAAAATTCGATATTTGCGCATGGCCATAATAACCTCGCCTGAATCAAGCCGAATCTAACCTGCTTTCACAATTGTCGCTACATAATTAACCGAAAGATCCCGCTCCGAAAGCGACCAGCTCCACAATAGCGGGTTAAACACAAAGCCCTTCTTGTCCACCATTTCCAGCCCGGCTTTTTCAATCAGCCCGGACAGTTCATCGGGGGTGATGAACCTGTCCCACTCATGGGTGCCCACCGGCAGCCAGCGCATCACCCGCTCCGCGCCAACAATTGCCACCAAATAGCTTTTGGCATTGCGGTTGATGGTGGAGCAGATCATCAGCCCGCCCGGCTTCAAGAGTGCCTCGCAGGCATTGAGGAACACCTGCGGGTCCGCCACATGCTCGATCACCTCCATATTCAGGATCACGTCAAAGCGCTCGCCCTCATCCACCAGCGCTTCGGCCATGGTGTTGCGGTAGTCAATTTCCAGCCCCGATTGCTTGGCATGTATCTGTGCCACCGCGATA
>WFQA01000120.1 GCA_015487255.1 Paracoccaceae bacterium
GCCCTTGGCCGCGCCGCGATTCCTTTTGCCTTTTTTACCGGCAGGCAGGGCTTTGCCATCCACTTCCAGCAGCTCAAACAGCAAGCCGCCGGTCAGCGGGTCGGCCTCTTCCAGTTTCACCTTGGCGCGCAACCCCGCCCGCAGTACCTTGCCGGAATGCTCGCCGGTGAGGGTGCGGCTATCCTCGTCATAGATAAAATATTCCTGCCCAAGGCGCGAGACCGGAATTAGCCCGTCTGCCCCCGTTTCATCAAGCTTCACAAAAATGCCAAACCGCACCACCCCGCTGACCACACCCGCAAAGGCGCTGCCAACCTGCTCGGACAGAAAGGCGGAAAGATAGCGATCCGTGGTGTCGCGCTCGGCCAGCATCGAGCGGCGCTCGGTTTGCGAGATATGCTCGGATATCGCCTCAAGGTTCTCGGCCTCCTCCGCAGTCAGCCCGTCTTCCCCCCAGCCATGCGCCGCAATCAGGGCGCGATGCACAATCAGGTCGGCATAGCGGCGGATGGGCGAGGTGAAATGGGCGTAACGTTGCAAGTGAAGCCCAAAATGCCCAAGGTTTTTCGGGCCGTAATAGGCCTGAGTCATCGAGCGCAGCACGATCATGTTGATCAGCTCCGCATGCTCACCCCCTGCCGCCTGATCAAGCAAGCGGTTGAGCTGCGCGGTGGTCAGCCGCTGGCCCTTGGCCAGCACCATGCCAACCGATTGCACGGTCTCGTGCAGGGCCTGCATTTTGTCGGGGTTTGGCTCTTCATGCACGCGGTAAATGAAATCCGCCTTGGCTTTTTCCAGCGTTTCAGCGGCGCAGACATTGGCCATGACCATAAACTCTTCCACCAGCTTATGGGCGTCAAACCGCTCGCGAAACGCCACCGAGGTCACCACGCCTTCATCCGACAGCACAATCTGCCGCTCGGGCAGATCAAGATGCAGCGGCTGGCGCTTTTCGCGCGCCTTTTTGGCGGCCCCGTAAGCGGCCCAAAGCGGCTTGAGCGCGGTTTCCAGAATTGGCGCGGTGATCTCATCGGGCGCGCCATCAATCGCTGCCTGCGCCTGGTGGTAGGAAAGCGCCGCCGGAGATTTCATCAACCCGCGCGTGAACCGGTGGGACTTCCTGCCCCCGTTTTTATCAAGCTTGATGCAGAGCGCCACACAGGGCCGCTCAACCCCGGCATGCAGCGAGCACAGATCGCCCGAGAGCGCCTCGGGCAGCATCGGCACCACACGATCCGGAAAATAGGTCGAGTTGCCGCGCTTTTTCGCCTCGATATCAAGCTGCGAGCCGGGGCGGACATAATGCGCCACATCGGCAATCGCCACCCAGACGATATGCCCGTCACCATCCGGGTCGGGCATGGCGCAAATCGCATCGTCCCGGTCGCGGGCGTCTGCCGGGTCAATGGTGAAGAGCGGCAGGTGGCGCAGGTCTTCGCGCTGGTCCGGCACCACCGGCCTGGCGCTTTCGGCTTCGGCTTCAACCGCTTCGGGGAAACGGTCCGGTATGCCGTGTTCGTGGATGGCGATCAGCGAGATCGCTTTTGGGGCCAAAGCGTCTCCGATGCGGGCAATAATGCGCGCCCGCCCAAGGCCCCGCGCTCGCCCGCCGGTGTTCTCGGCCTCGACCAGCTCGCCATCACGCGCGCCGCCCCGGCCCTCGGGCGGGACCAGCCACTCGCGGTCCGATTTTTTATCCACCGGCACGATCCGCCCGCCAAAATCCTGTGCCTTATAAATGCCGATAATCTTCTCCGCCCCGCGCCCGATGCGGCGGATCAGCCGGGCTTCATAAGGCACGGCCTCCTCGCCGGTCCCGCTGATCCGGCACAGGATGCGATCGCCGATTTCCAGCGCCGGGTCACCCTTTTTAGGCACAAAAAGTACGGCCGGAGCCTTGCCCTCGCCCTTCCAGTTCAGCGGCTCGGCAAACAGGTCTCCGTCTTTATCCTGGGCTGTGATATGCAGCAGCTCCACCGGGGCGAGGCTGTTTTTATCGCGGTAGGTCTTGCGGTCTTTGCTCAGGTGCCCCTCGGCGTAAAGCTCGCGCAACAGCCGTTTCAGCTCAACCCGCGCTTGGCCTTTTATGCCAAAGGCCCGGGCGATCTCGCGCTTGCCGCTCTGGGCGGGGTTATCTTTGATCCAATCAAGGATTTCGGCTTTGCTGGGAAAATGCTGCATGTGGTTGCTTAGCGTGGAAACCCAAAAGGGGCAACCCGGGGAACTCATCGGGGGTATTGATGCTTAAAATCCCGCAGATAAGGGCAAAAGCCTACTAAAATGGCCGCATTATCGTAATAAATCAATTTAACACTTGAAACTATGCCACTATTATACCAAATGGGCATGGTGAAGTATTCTTTCGCTGAAATTTTCGACTCCTTAAGCAGATCGTCGATTTCCAATTTAAGATCGCACTGCACCAAGGCCATAGCATTTTGCGCGTGGCAATTATTAGGAGATAAACGGATGGCTAACGGCACCGTAAAATGGTTTAACCCAACTAAAGGCTTCGGCTTCATTCAACCGGACGATGGCGGCAGAGACGTGTTTGTCCACATTTCTGCTGTTGAGCAGGCTGGCCTGGCTGGCCTGGACGACAACCAAAAAGTAACTTTCGAGTTGGAAGCAGGCCGCAATGGCAAAGAATCCGCGACTGCCCTTAAACTGGTATAAGCTGATTTTGACAAGAAATCTTGTCACGTAAAATTGTTGATTTGGCGGTTTGGACAATGTTCAGGCCGCCTCTTTTTTGACGGCATCATAAAATTAACCCCAAGGTCGCTCCGCGAATCGGGAGTGCCCTTGGGGCGCAAGCCATCTGATACAATACGCCACGGGGGCGCGGCCATGTTCGCCAAATTCTAGGTTTGGCGATGCATTGCAATGCGCTATGGCCGCCAAGCTTTAGTCTTTGCGGAAGAATTTTTTCTCGCGCGGCTTGCCATCCCAGCCCGGCTTGCCCTTGGGTGCGCCACGATCACTACGATCGTCAAAGCGCTTGCCGCCACCTTCGCGATCGCCGCCATAAGGCTTGCCGCCGCCTTTATAACCGCCGCCATCCCGGTCTCCGCCGCCTTTATAGCCGCCACGATCACCGCCACCTTTGTAACCGCCACGATCACCGCCACGTGCGCCGCCCTCACGGACTTCCCATTTTTTGATCAGCAATACATTAAACGTATCGCGATGAATGGTGCCTTCATTGCACCAGACCGTCGAAACCTGATCACCCTCGACCTGTTCGATTGCCATGCGGGGCGAACCCGCTGTCAGGGCCACGATATCACCCGGTTTAAACTCCGCCATTTTCTCTCTCCATATACAACGCGCCGCAACGAATAAGCGGATGCCCTACATAGCCCTTTCCAGCCAGGTTACAACAGCAAAAGCGGTTTGCGGTCATTTGAATCGCTTTTGCCACCGGCGCGTGGTTTCACAATTGCACCGGGCAACAGGCGGCTCAACCGCAATTTAACAAACCACCCTATACATAGGATCGCTCAACCAACGACCTGGCGATTCGGTCATAGGGCATGGCACCATTCCACCAAATCATCGGGGCCACCCACCAAAGGATATAGACAAAAGTGCTGAACCCTAAAAACCCCAATACCAGTGCGATGTTTTCACCGCTTTTCAGCAATGGTAACGTCTGCTCCAGCGTATATCCGGGCACCAGCAAGCCGATGCTAAACAACACGATCACCGGGGCGAATTTGAGCGCCTCGCGGCTCAAAACCCGCATCAACCCAGGGCAATCTCCTTCGCTGGTAACCACCACTATCCGGGTCACCATTTTGCCAAAGGTCCGGCCGTTCCAGAGCCATGTCATCAGCACAATCCCGAAAAACACAACAACCGGTGCCAAGTATGAAACAGGAAAGACCGGCTCCACCCCCTCGCCTTGCCTGTCAATCGGCACGCTGATAGTCACAGCATTACTGGAGATATCGCCCGCAGTATTGGTCTGGTCGCTCACCAACAGGGTTGCCCCGGCATAAAAACCGTTTTGGTATGAGGTGCACAGGCTGGCTGTTTCGGTCTCGACCCCCTGCGCCTTGAAAGAGGCCATCGCCTCGGGCAGCAATGGCACGGTTCTACAGTCCACCGTTTGATATACCCCGCCGCTGAGCCGCACCCGGTCCCCATCGGCAAATGGGACGACCAGGTAAAACGCCAACTGGCTCAGGATGATAAAATCGATCAGCACCGCGATAGCGCGCCGCCAGAAATGCCGTTGTTCCACTGCCCTATCTCCTCTGAGCCTTTAATGGCTTCTTCAAAGCGTATATTGTCAGGCGCAGTTGATTCCAACAAGAGGAAACTCTCTTGCAATCCCTAAGCCGGATTTTAGCAAAACAGGGTAATGATTCTTAGCTTTCCATCGGGTCGCCACTCATTCGGACCATGCATCTGCATGCCGCAAAATTCTCTTTCACTCTACTGCCTTAAAACTCGATAATATATGATACTTTGGCTGTGGTAGAGTTCCATATCGGGTTGGCGGTAGAGGGACTGCTAATGATGGTTTCCAGATTATCCCAAATCACCTCGGTTCTAATTTTGCCTGCACCCATCGCTGTTTGGGCGCCAATGCCATAGGTTATACCACCGACAGAAACCGGCGCCGTAATCCCGTTGCCAGCAATGGCTTGATCGCCGAAGAGAACAGCATAGCCCAGAGTACCAAACAGCTCATATCCCTGAACTTCGGTTCCGATCATGGCGCGGGCCCGCACGGTGGCGGTCTGGCTGCACATATAAGGCCCAATGGCAAAGCCGTCCGCGCAGCTACGCCCGTTAAATCTTGCCGTCAATTCACCGCCAATATTGAAATCCGTGTCAATCTCTGCGCCATAGAACAGGCCCGGATTGCCAAATCGAACCCCGCCGGTTACCCCCAGACCTGTCAGGTTCCCGTTATTTTCAGCTTCTAGCGGCGCGTCCGGCTCATGCTTTGATACTGCACCGCTGTAAGCCAATCCGCCGCCCAAATAGAACTTTGGCTCTGCCTGGGCTGCCGGTGCGAGCGTAACGGCCATCGCCAAAACATAAGCCCCACCAAAAATAAACTTACTCATTGTTTTATCCCCACAAATACAAAATACACGGTAAAAATATTACATACGCCTATAAAATGCAACAATAGCACACATAAAGGGGGAAGATTAATCGCTTCTTTTCGCCCTGGGCAGATTTGCGAAGAATCAGATTTCCACCCCAAGATGCTCGGCCACCGAAAAAATATCCTTATCCCCGCGCCCGCTCAGGTTCACCACCATCAGGTGGTCTTTGGGCAGATCGGGCGCGATTTTGGCGGCGTAGGCTAGTGCGTGGGAGCTTTCAAGCGCCGG
Source organism: Paracoccaceae bacterium (assembly GCA_015487255.1). Lineage (GTDB taxonomy): Bacteria > Pseudomonadota > Alphaproteobacteria > Rhodobacterales > Rhodobacteraceae > UBA3077. The sequence continues at coordinate 5,358 of WFQA01000120.1, forward strand.
GATAATCCCCTCGGCGGCACATAAAAGCTGAAAGGCCGTCAGCGCCTCATCATCGGTTATCGACTTATACTCAACCCGGCCGATATCATGCAGCCATGAATGCTCGGGGCCAATTCCGGGATAATCCAGCCCGGCCGAAATCGAGTGGCCCTCCAGGATTTGGCCGTCATCATCCTGTAACAGATAGGTGCGGTTGCCGTGCAGCACGCCAGGGCGGCCACCGGAAATACTGGCGGCGTGTTCCATGCGCGCATCCACCCCGTGGCCGCCGGCCTCGACCCCGATGATCCGCACGGTTTCATCGTCCAGAAACGGGTGAAACAGCCCCATTGCGTTGGAGCCTCCGCCAATGCAGGCCACAAGGCTGTCAGGCAAGCGGCCCTCGGCTTCTTCCATTTGCCAGCGGGTTTCCTTGCCGATAATGGTCTGAAAATCCCGCACCATCGCGGGGTAAGGGTGCGGGCCGGCCACGGTGCCGATACAGTAAAATGTTTCATCCACATTGGTCACCCAATCGCGCATGGCTTCGTTCATTGCGTCTTTCAACGTGCCGCGCCCCGAGGTCACCGCCACCACCTCCGCCCCCAGGAGCTTCATGCGGAACACATTGGGGGATTGCCGCTCTACATCGGTTTTGCCCATGAAAACCACGCATTTAAGGCCGAATTTGGCGCAAACCGTGGCGGTGGCCACCCCGTGCTGCCCGGCGCCGGTTTCGGCAATGATCCGGGTTTTTCCCATGCGCCGCGCCAGCAATATCTGCCCCAGCACGTTGTTGATTTTATGCGCACCGGTGTGGTTCAACTCATCCCGCTTCAGGTAAATCTTTGCGCCGCCAAGCTGCCCGGTCAGGCGCTCGGCATAATATAGCGGGCTGGGGCGGCCGACATAATGCTTCCAGAGGTCCGCCATCTCCGCCCAGAAGCCATCATCGGTTTTGGCCCGCTCATATTGCGCCTCCAGCTCCAAAATCAACGGCATCAGGGTTTCGGACACAAACCGCCCGCCATGGATGCCATAACGCCCCTGCTCGTCGGGGCCTTGCGTGTAGCTGTTGGGTGGTTGGCTGGCCATGGTGTGCTCCTTATGAATAGCGCCACATTTATAGCCCGGCAGGGGCAGAGTAAAGTCAGGATGGGAAATCACCGTTCAAATCACCTGCGCGCCCGCAATCGCGGCCTGAAAATCCGACAAGGGGCGCAGCTGAAACTCCATCTCCAACGCGGCTATCTGCCCCATCCGGTCACAACGAAATGTGCGCACCTCACCGCGCAAATGGTCCCACGCCAACACATACCAGATCGGATAGCTCAGCAGCAGATAGTGCGGTTGAATTTTCCGCCGGGTGACGGTGCCATTCTCAGCGCGATAGGTTATTTCAATCTCCTGCATCTGCAAAAATGCCTGATGCAATTTGGCAACCGAATCACGCGACGGGTTGCGGAAATCCGTGAGCAGCAGGGCAGAGGCTGATTCTGAAATCAAAATCCGGTCTTTCAGGCCACTCACCTTGCTTTTGGTATCGGCTGAAAAAGACGCCATGAGCTTGCGCCGCACCGGGCCAAGATGGGCCATGAAAAGTGGCGATTGCATCTGCTCGGTGATCGCAAGGCTGATCAACAGGTCAACGGCCTGCGCATAGCTCAGGTTGAGCCGCCCAATGCCCCAGCGCCGGTCGAGCCGCAAGCCGCCGCCACGGCCCCGGTCAGCCTCGATCGGCACGCCCTGATCGCGCAGAATCTGAATATCGCGGGTCAGGCTGCGCAGGCTGATACCCAGCTCGGCCGCCAGCCCGCTGGCGGTGCAAAAGCTGCCATCCTTCAGGCGGGCGGTGATCATTTCCAGCCGCTCCAGCCGGTTTATTGTGCTTGTGCGCTTCATCAATCAAATAGGTCATTAAATGGCGCATATGTCCATAAAAGAATAACACAGACCCTCAAACAAAGGAAAAACACCAATGCAAAACCCAGTTACCATACTCGCGCCCATCAAGCTGGCCGCAGGCAAAACCGAAGCCGACCTCATGGCCGCTTCAGAGAAATTCCAAGCCGGGTTTGTCAACAAAGAGCCGGGTGTTTTGCGCCGGGAACTGGTGCGCACACCCGATGGAAATTATATGGATATCGTCCAGTTCCGCAGCGCGGAAGATGCCGGGGACATTATGGAAAAAGAAAAGAAATCAGAGGTTTGCCTCTCATTTTTTGCGATAATGGATTTTAGCGATGCGGATATGGATATGGGCATCCACCACACGCTGGCCACATACCCTTAAAGCGTTTTGCGTTTTATCTGAACCACCTGTCGGTTTTACCATTGGGGCAGTGATTTGAAGCAATCGCGTTCAATGGTAATACCGATTCAAATCAAACGCAAAACGCCTTAGCGCATATAATTTGCTGCTGTGACAAAAGCCTTGATCAGCGCCGCGTCCTTCAGGCCCGGCGCTGATTCCACCCCGGAGGATACATCAACCTGCGTCGCCCCGGTCAGCCGGATGGCCTCACCCACGTTTTCCGGTGTCAGCCCCCCCGCCAACATCCACGGCTTTTGCCAGCTGCGACCCTTGATCAAACGCCAGTCAAAGGCAAGCCCGTTGCCGCCGGGCAGCGGGGCGTTGCTTGGCGGTTTGGCATCCAGCAAAATCTGGTCGGCCACCATCTCGTAATCCGCCAGCGCGGCAAGGTCCGCTACGTCGGCCACCCCCACGGCCTTCATCACCGGCAAGCCGTAGCGCGCCCTGACCTCCAGCACCCGCGCCGGGCTTTCCAGGCCGTGCAGTTGCAACATATCCAATGGCACTTTGGCCGTTATTTCATCCAAAAACCGATCCGAGGCATTTACCGTAAGCGCCACCTTGGCCACCCCTTCGGGCACCAGCAATGCCAAATTGGCCGCCTGTTTTATGCTGACATTACGTGGGGATTTCTCGAAAAACACCAAGCCGGTATAGCGCGCACCCGCCGCCACCGCAGCGGTAATTCCCTGCGCATCCTTCAGCCCGCAGATCTTGACCCGCATCTAGTTCAACAACGCCAAAACGTCATCCTCGTCCGCGCCGCTGGCCTTTTTCAGCCTGGCCACTTCCGCAGCCAGCGCCGCCGCCTCGCGGTTTTTCACAGCGGCCTTTTTGCGATATTTATGCTCACGAAAATATTCCAGGAAATAGCCCAGCAAAAGCCCAACCCCGATAGCGGCAAAAATCACCAAAAACAGCGGCACTTCGCGGGTCAGCGCCGCTGCATAGGGCAGCCCGTCAGGCAAAAGCGCCACGCTCACCGCGCCAAGATTGGCCAGCGCGACCAGTACCAGAGCCGCCATAATGGCCGTCAGAATTATATATCGGATATAGCGCATCATGCTTTCAGAGATAGGCGATCGCTACTTGCCGTTCAAGCGGTCACGCAACAATTTACCGGATTTGAAAAACGGCACGAATTTTTCCGCCACCGAAACTGATTCTCCGGTGCGCGGGTTACGCCCGGTGCGCGCCTCACGTTTTTTGACCGAAAAAGCGCCAAAACCGCGCAACTCCACCCGCTTGCCAGCGGCCATCGCTTCAATTATTTCATCAAAAATAGTGCCAACAATCCGCTCCACATCGCGCTGGTAAAGATGCGGATTTTCATCTGCAATTTTTTGAACCAATTCGGATTTTATCATTATTGTTCCTCTCCAAGTTGCCGGGATTACTTAGAGGTACTCCGTCAAGCACCGTGACATATTAAACTGTTTACATATGTATTGTGCCACGCATTAGCGGGTTATGGAATAGAGTTGCACGGATTCCGACGCAGAAAACCGTTCCAGAAGCGGATTTATGCCCAGTAATGTGGATAAAACCCCGCTATACCAAGGCTCTGGCGGATATAACTCCCAATTTTCGATCGAAAGCTCACTTGACGCCGGGGTAACCGATTCGAGATATTCCCGCACCGCGCCCTCGCCCCCAAGCGAATCGATCAATCCGTTTTCCACCGCTCTGCGGCCGCTGAAAACGCCACCTGTCGTAACGTCATCCAAAGCACTTCCGCTCAAGTTGCGCCGGGTGCCAACCAGGGCTTTGAACCAGTCATAGGTTTCCTCGATAATCGCGCGCTGTGCGGCCAGCTCGGCCTCGCTGGCCTCGCGAAACGGGCTAAGCCCGCCCTTGACCCCGGAACTGCGGATCACCTGCATTTCCACCCCGATATCGCCAAGCAGGCGGCTGACATCCGGGTATTCCATTATTACCCCGATCGAGCCGGTAATGGTGTTGGAGCGCGCAACGATATAATCAGCGCCAAGCGCGGCAATATAACCGCCCGAGGCCGCCATGCCATCCATCTGCGCCACCACCGGTTTTTCGGCGGCCACCTTGCGCAGGGCGTCAAACAATATCTCCGAACCCACTACCGTGCCGCCGGGTGAGTTGATCTCGACAATCAGCGCTTTTACATCCTCGTCCCCGGCGATACGAGCCAATATTTCTTCGCGGTAGCGGTCCTGGGTGATGATCCCGTCAATGCTGATCCGGGCAATGTGCTCTCCGGTCGGGAACTCGCTCTCGCCCTGGCTCATGGCAAACCAGACCAGCCCGCCGATCAGCAGCAGCATAAATCCGATGCCCCGCCAAAAGCCGGAGCGGCGCCACTTGCGGCGCCGCTCCTCGTAAAGGTCTCTCTCGACACCTTCTTTTTTACCATCCCAGGGGGGCATTACTCATCGCCGCCCTTGAGGGCCGCACCGAGGATATCGCCCAGCGATGCCCCGGAGTCAGAGGACCCATACTGCTCGATCGCTTCCTTCTCTTCAGCGATTTCACGCGCCTTGATCGAAAGCCCAAGCCGGCGGGATGCCTTGTCGATATTGGTAACACGGGCGTCAACCTTGTCACCAACCGAGAAGCGCTCGGGGCGTTGCTCGGCACGATCGCGCGAAAGGTCAGAGCGGCGGATGAAGGATTTCATGCCATCATAGGTTACTTCGATACCGCCCTCCTCGATCGAGGTGACCTCGACAGTAACAATCGCACCGCGTTTGATGCCGCCAACAGCACCGGCAAACGGATCTTCGCCCAGCTCTTTGATCGACAGGCTGATGCGCTCTTTATCCGCATCGATGTCGGTCACAACCGCTTTCACAATATCACCCTTCTGGTAATCCTGAATGGCTTCCTCGCCGGAGCGATCCCAATCAAGGCCCGAAAGATGCACCATGCCGTCGATCTCGCCATCCAGCCCGATGAACAGACCGAATTCGGTGATGTTTTTGACTTCACCCTCAACTTCGGTGCCAACAGGGTAGGCGGCTGCAAAATTTTCCCACGGGTTGCCCTGGGTCTGCTTCAGGCCAAGGGAAACGCGGCGCTTGACGGTGTCGATCTCCAGCACCATCACTTCCACTTCTTCCGAGGTGGAAACGATCTTTCCCGGATGCACGTTTTTCTTGGTCCAGCTCATTTCAGAAACATGGACGAGGCCCTCAACACCGGCTTCCAGCTCAACAAACGCACCGTAATCGGTGATGTTGGTCACCCGGCCCTTGTGCACGGATTCCAGCGGATAACGCCCTTCCACATCGGCCCACGGGTCTTCCTGCAACTGCTTCATGCCAAGCGAGATCCGCATGGTTTCGCGGTTGATCTTCACAACCTGCACCTTCACGGTGGCGCCGATTTCGAGGATTTCGGAAGGGTGGTTGACCCGGCGCCATGCCATGTCGGTCACGTGCAGCAGGCCGTCTACGCCGCCAAGGTCGACAAAGGCACCGTAATCGGTGATGTTCTTGACCACACCGTCAACGGTATCGCCTTCAGCCAGCTTGCCAACGATTTCAGCGCGTTGCTCGGCGCGGGATTCTTCCAGAATCGCGCGGCGGGATACAACGATATTGCCCCGGCGACGGTCCATTTTCAAAATCTGGAACGGCTGGGCAATGCCCATCAGCGGGCCGGCATCACGCACCGGGCGCACATCAACCTGAGAGCCGGGCAGAAACGCAACCGCGCCGCCGAGATCAACAGTAAAGCCGCCTTTGACGCGGCCAAACATCGCCCCTTCAACACGCTCTTCTTTTTCATAGGCTTTTTCGAGCCGGTCCCAGGCCTCTTCACGGCGGGCTTTTTCCCGGCTGATCGCCGCTTCGCCCCGGGCGTTTTCAACCCGCTCAAGAAATACCTCGACCGTGTCGCCAACTTCCACTTCCGGCTCCTGGCCCGGCTCGGCGAATTCTTTCAGGTCAACACGGCCTTCCATTTTGTAGCCGATGTCGATAATTGCCTGGCCGGCTTCAATTGCGATAACCGTGCCTTTGACGACGCTTCCCTCGTCAGGGGTTTCAAGTTCAAAGCTCTCGTTCAGAAGGGCTTCAAAGTCTTCCATGGATGCGGAAGTTGCCATAAATATAGTCTCCAATAGTGTTTTTGCGGGCCGAGCGGTTGGTTCCGCCGGTCTTTCAGGTTTACGGGTCAGAGGCGGTAAAACACGCAAAATAGCGATCCAAAGGCTTACGCCTTGCCGAATCGCTGCTTGATAAGGGCCACCGCCTCGGCGACAGCCGCGTCTATAGACAATTCTGACGTGTCTAGCAAGAGCGCATCTTCGGCAGCAACCATCGGCGCAACATCGCGCGAGGCATCGCGAATATCACGCTGGCGCAGGTCAATCGCTACGCTTTCAAGCCGGGTATCGGGGTTTTTTGCCCGCAATTCCTCAAAGCGGCGTTTGGCGCGCACCTCGTCAGAAGCGGTGACAAAAATCTTCACCTCGGCCTCGGGGCAGATCACCGAACCGATATCGCGGCCATCAAGCACCGCCCCACCCTCGCGCCTGGCGAAATCTTTCTGAAAGGCCAGCAAAGCCGCGCGCACCTCGGGCAGGGCCGCCACCTTGGAGGCCGCTTGCGCGATGCGCGCGGTGCGCAAACCCTCATGCCGCAGGTCTGCCTCGCTCAGCTCTTTGGCGACCTCGGTGGCAATTGCGGGAACAATCACGCCGCGCCCGCGCATCATCGCCCTGGCCCCGACTGCGCGGTAAAGCAAGCCGGTATCCAGGTGGGCAAAGCCAAATTCATCGGCAACCGCACGGGCAATGGTGCCTTTGCCGGCGGCGGCGGGGCCATCAATGGCGACGGTAAACTGCATTTTGATTCCTATTTGCTTTGCGCCAAGTTAGCGACACGGCAATCACTTGACCACCGGCACAAACACATTCACAACAAAAACCCGGCAAGAAAGCCGCTTCACAGGTTCATATCTTTCGCTTTTTTACCCTTTCATTTTCTGCTACCCATACAAAAACAGCCAATGGAACCATACCGATGGATGAAAAAATAGACTACAACCACCTGATTCAGCGCGCTTTTCGCGAAATGCTCAAGGGCCTGCTGGCCAGGGTTGGCGAAGAAGGGCTGCCCGGAGATCACCATTTTGTCATTGTATTTGACACCCGCGTTCCCGGCACCCATATGCCCAACTGGATGAAGGCAAAATACCCCGAGGAGATGACGATTGTGATGCAGCACTGGTTTGACAATCTCGCCATCATGGATGACCGTTTCGGCGTGACCCTCAGCTTCAACGGCGTGGGTGAATCTCTGGTGATTCCGTTCAACGCCATCAAAACCTTTGCCGATCCCCATGCCAAGTTCCAGCTCGCTTTCGAGCCGATCTTTGACGCACCAGACCCAGGGCCGGAAGAATCTTCAAAGCCCAAAGCTGGTGGTGTGGTAAACCTTGACAGCTTCCGAAAAGGCTCCTGACACATGCGTGAATTCTCCCTGTTCATGTCGCAGTTTCTGCGCCACCCCAAACGTGTATCCGCCATTGCGCCCTCCTCCAGATGGTTGGCACAACGCATGGCTTCTGAAATCACCAAGGATACCGGGCAAATCGTGGAGATCGGTGCCGGCACCGGCGTGATTTCCCGCGCGATTCTGGCAGCGGGCGTGGCCCCGCAAGACCTGACCATCATTGAACTGGACCCCAACTTTTGCAAAACACTCAAAGCCCAGTTTCCCGATTGCAATGTGCTGGAGATGGATGCGCAGGATCTGGGCAGCCTGGAGCTTGAAAATGTCAATATGGTGATCTCCGGCCTGCCGCTTTTGTCAATCCCGGTTTCGGTACAGCACAATATCATCAAGGGCGCGTTTGATCTGATGCAGCCCGGGGGTAAATATATGCAATATACCTACGGGCCTAAGCCGCCGATTGCCCAAGAGGTGCGCACCGCCAATGATCTGGCATGGCGCACCCTGAAAAAAACCTGGCTCAACATACCTCCGGCAAGTTCATATGTTTTCAGCCAGAACTCAGCCATTGTGCCGCAGGCAAAGCAGGGGTAAACCTGTGGCCATAACCGGCCCAGATACAGGATACCCCAATGAAAACCCGCACCGAGACCGACAGCTTTGGCCCTCTAGAGGTCCCTTCCGATAAATACTGGGGCGCGCAAACCCAGCGCAGCCTGATGAATTTCCCGATCGGCTGGGAAAAGCAGCCGGTGGCGATTGTGCGCGCGCTCGGGGTGGTCAAAAAAGCCTGCGCCGAGGCCAATATCAGCCTTGGCAAGCTTGATGCCAAACGCGGCACCGCGATTGTAGCGGCGGCCTCCGAGGTGATCAGCGGCAAGCTCGATGCCCATTTCCCGCTGGTGGTCTGGCAGACCGGCTCGGGCACCCAGAGCAACATGAATGCCAACGAGGTGATCGCCAACCGGGCGATTGAAATGCTCGGCGGCACCATCGGCTCCAAAGACCCGGTGCACCCCAATGACCATTGCAACATGGGCCAATCCTCCAATGACACTTTTCCAACCGCCATGCATATCGCCATCGCCACCTCGGCCCACGAGGTGCTGCTCCCGGGGCTGGCGCACCTGCACAAAGCGCTGAGCGCCAAGGCGGACGCCTTCAGGGATATCATCAAAATCGGCCGCACCCACACGATGGACGCCACCCCGATGACCCTCGGGCAGGAGTTTGGCGGCTATGCGTTTCAGGTCGAGCAGGGCATCGCGCGGGTGAAACACGCCTTGCAAAACATCTACCCGCTGGCTCAGGGCGGCACCGCCGTTGGCACCGGGCTGAACACCACCAAAGGCTGGGATGTGATGGTGGCCAAAAACATCGCCGAAATCACCACCCTGCCATTTGTGACCGCCCCCAATAAATTCGAAGCCCTGGCGGCGCATGACGCGCTTGTTGAATTTTCAGGCGCGCTCAAAACCGTGGCCGCCAGCCTGTTCAAGATCGCCAATGATATCCGCCTGCTCGGCTCCGGCCCCCGCTGCGGGCTGGGCGAGCTGATGCTGCCCGAAAACGAGCCGGGCAGTTCGATCATGCCCGGCAAGGTCAACCCTACGCAGGTCGAGGCGATCACCCAGGTCTGCGCCCATGTGATGGGCAATGACGCGGCGGTGGGGTTTGCCGGCTCACAGGGGCATTTCGAGCTGAATGTCTATAAGCCGATGATGGCCTATAACGTGCTGCAATCGATCCAGCTTCTGGGCGATAGCGCCATGGCCTTCACCGATAATTGCGTGGTCGGGATCCAGGCCGACGAGGCGCGCATTTCAAAACTGATGTGGGAAAGCCTGATGCTGGTCACGGCCCTTGCCCCCGAAATCGGCTATGACAACGCCACCAAGGTTGCCAAAGCCGCCCATAAAAACCGCACAACGCTAAAAGAAGAGGCGATAAAACTGGGCTTTGTCGATACCGAAACCTTTGATCGCGTGGTGCGCCCGGAAAACATGATCGGGCCAAAATGAATGGCAAGCCGGTAAACCTGCGCCAAAAGCGCAAGCAGCTTGCCCGGGCGCAAAGCCGCAAGGCGGCGGATCAGAACGCCGCCCTGCACGGCCAATCCAAAGCCCAAAAAGCCCTCAACCATGCCCGGCGCTCACAGGCCGCGCGGGTGCTCGATCTCCACAAACGCGATGTCTGACGCGCGGCCAAAGAAACGCTCGCTCACGCTGCACGGCCACCGCACCTCGGTCTCGCTGGAGGAACCCTTCTGGCGCGCCTTTCTGAAAATCGCGCAATCCGAGGGCAAAACCATCAACGGCCTCGCCACCGAGATCGACGACGCAAGGCTAGGCTCATCGGGTCTCGCCACCGCCATCAGGCTTTATGTGCTGGCATGGCTGCAAACACAAATCGATCCCACTCAACTTCCCACCGCAAACGAGCCATAGCTTGCGCAGCCTCCTCCTGGCTTGGCATGCGAACAATGTCTTTTGTCGCCCGCGAAAGCCGCGTTATCCGTCTCGACCGGGTTCGCCTGGATCACTGGAGAACAATGCGATCTTGTTACCTTGAGGGTCGCGCAGGTAGCCAACATAAAAATGAGGCCCATACGAAGCACGAAAGCCCGGCTGGCCTTCTTCAAAACCACCTGCGGCAAGCGCGGCGGCGTGAAGGTCACGAACCTGCTTTTGATTGCGCGCCTCAAATGCAATCATGGCACCGTTCCCCGCCGAGGCCGGATGTCCATCGAAGGTTGGTTTAACGTAGAAATCCGGCAGAGCGGTAGACTGACCCGGTTGTTCGGCCCGGTTATTGGATAGCGCGTAGCTTAGGCCTTCAGGGCCTTCCTCCAACCCGTAACCAAGGGCTGGCAGGAACGCAGAGTAAAAACGTTTCGCGCCAGCGATGTCGTCAGCACCAACGGTGACGTAGGCAATCATCCTGTATGCTCCTTTCCGGAAGTTTGGTTATTGGCACGGGTTCACATATTTTCGACACCCCAAACACATTTCTCGCATTTTGTAAGCTCGGCTTATAGCAGGCGGCTTTGCTACCATTTTTTTGTCTTTCGCAAGCTTTTCCCCTATTTTGTGACGACCACATAACACAGGCCTCTATTATTTCAAACAGCGGCAAAACCCGCACAGCGGCCAATAGCACGCTCATGCCGGGCTTACAGCGCCCTCGGTGTCAGCCGCAGCAATATCCCATCCTTGGCCCGCACGGTCAGATAAGCCACCGGCACCGGCTCGCGGATAATCTCGAAATGGTATTTCTGCACCAACATCGCCAGCAAGAGCACCCCTTCAGCCATGCCAAACCCGGCCCCGGTGCATACCCGGGGCCCGGCTGAAA
>WFQA01000121.1 GCA_015487255.1 Paracoccaceae bacterium
CTTCCGGGCTGGCTGAAATCGTTATCGCCCCTACTTCGCCGCTGGTTGGCGAATCGGCCCGCACTTTCAAGCTGCGTGCGGCCCATGGTGTTTCTACCCTGGCGATCATTCGGGGGGGTGAAGTTTATCGTGAGGGGCAAGATGTGCGCTCGGTGCCGTTCACCGCTGGCGATACGGTGCTGATTTTTGCCGACTGGCCAAGCCTTGCCCGCTTTCAAAGCGCCAACAAAGTGATAGTGACCAGCGAATACCCGCAAGAAGAGGTGCGCACCAACAAGGTGGTCTATGCGCTGATGTTTTTCGCCATTGCCATGGGGCTGGTTTTGCTGACCGATCTGCGGCTCTCAGTGGCGCTGATGGTGGGGGCGCTGGGCATTATTGTCAGCGGGGTGTTGAGCGCGGATGAGGCTTATAGCGCGGTAAGCTGGAAGACGGTTTTTTTGCTTGCCAGCCTTATTCCGCTTGGCCGCGCGGTGGAATCCAGCGGCACCGCCAGCTGGATCGCCGAGCAGATACTTGGCGGGCTTGGTGATATAGAGATCTGGCAATTGCAGCTGGTGATCGCGGTTTTGGCCACGGTGTTTTCGCTGGTGATGTCCAATGTCGGGGCGACGGTGCTGCTGGTGCCGCTGGCGATATCCATCGCCCTGCAGGCCGGGGCCAATCCGGGGTTGTTTGCGCTGACCGTGGCCTTGGCGACATCCAATTCCTTCATTCTGCCCACCCATCAGGTCAATGCGCTGATCATGGGGCCGGGCAAATACCGGGTAGTCGATTTTGTCAGGGTTGGCGGCGGAATGACGGTGATCTTTCTGGCCGTGCTGATGGTGATGATGCAGCTGTTTTACTAAAGCGTTTTGCGTTTTATCTGAACCACCTGTCGGTTTTACCATTGAGCCAGTGATTGTGGCGTTCAATGGTAAAACCGATTCAAATCAAACGCAAAACGCCTTAGCCGCTCACCCCCGCCATGGCTGATAGCTGAATTCGTTATAATCCTGCCCATAGGCGGCCTGGGTTAGGGCTTCGACCTCGGCATCGTAAATATCGGATAGTGCAAAGGAAAATACCGGCTCTGCTTCGTCTTTCCAGCCAAAATAAGGCTTTAGCCCGAGGCGGTTTTCCAGATAGGAAAGATCGGCCTGAAGCTGCTCGGATTTGAACACATGCGCCACCGGGTGCAGCACCCGGTAACGGCGGATAATCTCCGATTGCAGCTGCCATTTGCCATCTTGCCTGATATCGGTCTCTCCGGCCAGATTGCCACTGGCAAAAACCAAAAACTGCTTGAAGGCAATGCGGTGCGTCTCCAGCCCGTAGCCGCTATCCTCCAGCACCGCGCGCGGCGTGGCGGGGGTGATTTCGCCCTCGGGCAGCAACAGGCCAAAGCGGCTTTCCAACTGCTGGCGGATGGCCAGATACCCTTGCGGCGCAGTTGGAAAAATCTTTTGCATAAACACATGATAGGCCCGCCTGACCGGATGCTGCACCACGCTGAAAAAAACTGCGTTCGGGTGGCTGGCCTTCCATTCATCAAAGCGCTGGCGGGTAAAACCGTTTTTAGCCATATTATGGTCATGAAACATCTGCCATTGCCGGATACCGCCATCGGGCACTGCCGGCACCGGGGCAAAACCAAGCGGAATCTGCTTGCAAAAATAGATCCGGGAAAGATCGGTGCCGGTGGCTTTTTTTGGCAACGTCACAAGCGGGTCGGCAGTGCCGGTCGCGGATAGATTCAGCGCTTTTTTCACCTCTTGGAAATTGGAAATCTTTTCTGCAAGCCCTTGCGGGTTTTGCCGCTTGATCGGCTCGTCAAGTGCCGTTTTCACCTCGCGTGCGCCAATAAAAGCCGCCAGCTGGTTGATCCTGTCGAGATCATTAAGCTCATCATAGCCGATTTCAAAACTGGGCTGGCCGCTCATTTCCAGTGCCTTGGCGATATTGGCGTAATAGGCGCTGCGCTCGGCCAGATATTCGGCATATTCCTCCAGATCAAAATGGATTTTGGCGTGCTTGCGATGCGCGGCATCACTGATCATCCACTGGTTTGTCTTGGCGGCGATTTTGAGCGAGGTGAAGCTGTCCACCGGGTTGCGGGTCAGGATGATCTTGGCGCAATACCGGTCTTTTAACGCATGGCTGATCATGCGCGCATCATGGGCCTGAAAAATGCGGAATCCCGGAATTTTATCCGGCGTGGCCTTGAGGATGGCGGCCAGCATACGCTCGGGGTGGTCAAGCCGCTCCTGACGGAACACCCCGAGATAATCCTCCCGCGCCGCGCGCCTGATCAGCCCGGGGTTGAAAATCTCGCCATGGCAGATAAGATCTTGATATTGGTTGATATATTTTTCCAGCAGGTTGGAGCCGCTGCGCATGGCACCAAATATGGCAAAGCTGTTGAAGGGGCGGCTTTTCATGGCATCTCCCTGGCGAGAGCGGCATTGCCCTCAAATTCCACCTGAAGGTTCAGCCCTGCATCCCTGAGAAACTCAACATAATCCTCCAGCCCCTCATAAGGCAAAACCGCCGGGAGGTCACGGTTTTGCCGTGAAAGCGCCGGGCGCAGCGAAAAAACCAGCCCTTCCAGCACCGCGCCGGGCTGGGTATAAATATCGGTTAGCGAAATCACCTGCACCCTGGCCCTGCCCCTGGCCAGCGCCTCAAGCTGGGCTTGTTCGATCAGGGCATTTTCCTCCACCAACGGGCCAAGCTTGCCGATATCGCGCTCACCGCTGCGCAACAAATCCAGCAGCCACGCGCCCCTGATATGAAAAATACGGGCATTTTCATCCATGGCGATAAAGCGGGCAAGGTCGGGGCTTTCAACCGGGTCAAAGCTGAATGTCGGGTCGTCATCGCTATGATTCCAGATCAGATTCAGCAAAAACCCCAGCGGATTGTGGTCTCTTATCTTGCGGCTGCCACCCATGTTCCCCTTGAGGTTTTGCGCGGCCTTTTGAAACACCCCGGCATTTTGGGAGAACAGGCCCTCATGTAGAAATACCCCGGTTTGCTGTAATAGCCAGGGTGGCAAGTCTTTGAAAACTCTGTTAAAACCGCTAAGAACCGTATAAGGGGCTGCTGTGGTCAGATCAGCCAAAACCGGGGCGCAGCTTTGCATCGTCAGCCCCGCACGACCATCCAGCCAGCGCGATTCCGCCTTTTGGATATAGGCATCGAAGGCCACCGCCATATCCGGGTTGCGCGGCGCGGCCTGGCGGTTTTGGTCAAGCAGGGTTTGGTAAAGCGCTGTAGCACCGGGCCAGACCTTACGCAGAAAAAAGCTGTTCAGGTGTTCGACATAGCGGATGTGATCATCGTAAAAAACCATCGGCTTGCCCCGGAAATCAAACCGCGCCCAAGTGAGCGAGCGGGATTTGATCCGCGCGCTGTGCTTGCGGACCAGCGATTGGAAATAGCTCTCGTCCGGTATCCAGCATTTGGCGAAAAACCGATCATATTGCGCGCGCTCCGGGTCATTCAAAATCGCTTGCAATGTGGCGCGGGTCAGCACCCACCATTGTGAGCCGATATGGGGCACCAGCCCCTCGGGCAGCTTGCGATTAATGCCCAGCTTGCGTTGCAGCCAGACAAAGGCATCAAAACGGCGGCGGTGTTTTACAAAGGAAAACGGGAAATACAGGCTGAAACGCTCCGCTTCCAGCCCGCCCTTTATCCAGCTCACCCCGCCAACCCGCACCGATTCGATAAAATCCGTATCCGGGTTTCGCTGCAAAAAATCCTGCAATTCGGCCACCGGCCGGTTGGGCAGGCAAGAGCCGGAAAGCTGCGCCACATGGCTGACATCGGCAAAACCATCCAATACTGCCCTGGCGGCGGAAATCTGCGCCTCGACCAGCGAAAACCGCCCCCATTCACACTGGATACGCGGGGCAAAAACCACCCCTTCCATCCCCTTGGCCTGCTGGTGAAAATCCTCATATTCCTGTGAATCCACCTTGGCGTCCACATGAATGCCCAGCTTGCAGCCCGCCCCGTGCAAGGCCTGGGCCAGCTCCAGCACACGGTCAAAATCCTGATGGACCAGCAGGGCAATGCCAAGGCTCATGCCCAGCCCCCCAGGGAGATCAGCCCAAGGCGCTCCAACTGTTGCCAGCCCTCATAGCGGGTGGATTTTTCGGTCCAGATATTTTTCAGCGCATCCGGGTTTTTGGCATAGGCGCGATACTCCAGACTGTTTTCATAATGCTGCCCGCGCGCCAGCTCTTCGCGCGCGCGCTCGGCAAGATCGGGCAGGAATTTGCTGTGTAGCAGAGCGCCGCAAATCTTTTCACCCCCGGCGCGCTCATAGGTCTGGTTCAGGCTGCGCGGCAATAGCAGATGGGTGGAGGAAATATAAACGTAGTGTTTGCGCCAATAAATCAACGGCGTTTTGTTGAGCGCCGGCGCTTTGGCCGGCTTATTGGCAAAAAACAACCGCTGGCGCGGGCCGCCCTGAATCCACAGCTCGGTAAAGCGCTGGTTGCGGCGCTGGGTATAGTTGCCGGCGTCAAAATGGGTCAGCACCTCCAACGGGTTTTGCCCCGGCTCATAGGGGGTTGGGACCTTGGCATACATATCGATCAGCATGGCTGAAAAACTGTTGATCTGCCCGGCCTGCAGCCAGTTGGTCAGTGCGCTCAGCGGGCGGGTATCGTGATGGGGGTAGATGAAAAGCTCGTCCACATCCACCACCAGGCACCAGTGTTTGTGGCCAAACCGGTTGAGCA
>WFQA01000122.1 GCA_015487255.1 Paracoccaceae bacterium
GAAATGCGCCCGACCACCGGCAAAAACAGCGCCGCCGCCCCGACATTTTGCATAAAGCCCGAGATAACCCCGACCGTGCCCGAGATCAGCGGGATGATCCGCCGCTCTGTGGCCCCGCCGATTTTCAGCATTTTGCGGGCCACTACATTCATAATGCCGGTTTTATCCAGCCCCGCGCCGATGATCATCACCGCAATGATCGAGATCACCGCATTGGAGGAAAACCCGTCAAACAAGCCGTTAATATCCACCAGCCCGGTCTCCAGCCCCATGACCGGGGCCAGCAAGGTGCTCAACCCAAGCAGCACCATGATGGTGAGGGCGGCGACATCAATCGGGAAAATCTCGAAGGTAAACAGAAAAACTGTGAGCAAAAGCAGCGAAAGCACCCAGGCGATTTCGACGGAAGGCACCATGCCGATCAGGCTCCAGCCGACCAGCAGGAACATCACAGCCGCAATACCAACTATATACATGCGCCTTGAAACCAAAACACCACTCCCCATTCGAAAATTTTGCGCAGAATAAGAGTTTTTGCACAAATTCGTATATTGGCATATGGTCGCAGCCTGTTACAGGGCAAAAATTGCTCAGGCCGCTTGTGAGCGCTCGTTTTCCAGTAATATGGCATAAATCGCTGCTGTATCCCTGGTCGAGCGCAGTTTTTGGCAGGTGGTGGCATCCCGCAGGGTGCGCGAAACCCGCGCCAATGATTTAAGGTGGTCGGTCACCGCGCCCTCCGGGGCAAACAGCACAAAGACCAGATCAACCGGCTGGCGGTCAACCGCATCAAAATCAACCGGTGATTCCAGATGCATGAAAACCCCGCAAACATGCTCGACCTCGGGCAGGCGGGCATGGGGAATGGCCACACCCTGGCCCATGCCGGTAGGGCCCAAGAGCTCGCGCGCCTGTAAAGCGGCCAGCAACTTCTCCTCCGAAAGGCCATAGACCCGCCCGGCCAACTCGGCGGCATCCTGCAACAGGCGTTTTTTGCTGCCGGCCTTGGCGTCACCCACCACAGCCTCAGGCAAAAGGAATTTCGAAAGCTCCATAACGGGCCCTTACCTTATTAGTTTGTCAAATTGCGCTATTTGATATTGCGCGGATCAATCCAGCCAATATTTCCGTCTTCACGGGTATGCACCACATTCACGCCGCCATGCTGCACATTTCGAAACACCAGCATTTCGGCCCCCATCAGCTCCATCTGCATCACTGCTTCACCCACGCTCAGGGTCTGCACCGGGGTTTCCATTTCAGCCACAATCAATGGCTGCAACGATTCCGGCTCGTCATCTTCTTTTGCGGCTTCGATCACAAAAGTTGGCGCGCCGATGCTTTCAATCGGGTCGATCCGGTCTTTGTGATGGTCTTTCAAGCGGCGTTTATAGCGGCGGAGCTGTTTTTCCATGCGCGAAAGCGCGGCATCAAATGCGGCATAAATCTCGCCATTGCGGCCCTTGGCCTGGGCCGAAAGCCCGGTGGAAAGATGCACGGATGTATCGCAAATAAACTCGTGGCCATCCTTGGAAAAAGTCACATGCGCCTCGAGCGGCCGGTGGGAATACTTTCCGACCATATCCGCGAGGTTTTCATTCACATGGGTGGTGAGGGCCGCGCCCACATCCAACTGCTTTCCATTGACCTGAATTTGCATGTCATCTTCCCGATTTGGGCCCGGACAAAGCGCCGGGGTATTGAAAATATCGGTTCTACAGGGCGCAGAACCTAGGGGCGCAGAATGCGAAAGTCAACCACTGCGGGCAGCCATTTTTTTGCGGCGCACAATGGAGGACGGAATGCCCATGGCTTCACGGTATTTCGCAACGGTGCGGCGCGCAATATCTACGCCGGTTTCTCGCAATATATTTACCAACCCGTCGTCTGAGAGGATATTTTTATGGCTTTCTTGCGCAATAAGGTGTTTAATGCGCGTGCGAATGCCCAGCGCCGAAAATTCCGATTTTTCGTCGATCGCCGGGATTTTGGCGGTGAAAAAATGCTTCAGTTCAAATGTGCCGCCAGGGCAAAGCAGGTATTTGCCCGCGGTTACCCGGCTGACGGTTGATTCGTGCACCCCGATTTCCTCTGCGATCATCGCCAGAGTCAATGGGCGCATGGCGATATCGCCACGCGCGAACCACTCAAACTGGTAAGCGACAATCGCGCTTGCCACCTTCAAAATGGTTTTTGCGCGCTGGTCCAGCGCCTTGATCAGCCAGTTGGCCGCTTCCAGATTTTGCCTGGTAAATTCCCGCGCGTCACCGCCGCCCGCCGCGATTTCGGCGGCGTAATTCTGATCGATCAAAACCTTGGGCAGGGCCTCGGAAATCAGCGTTACATTCCAGATACCCATCTCGCCGGGCTTTACCTCAACCTCGGGCACGATATCCACCACCGGGTCCGCCCCCAGCCCGGCCCCCGGGCGCGGGTTCAGCGCCCGGATCTCGGCTATAATCTCGGTGACCGAGGCCACGGATTCCCCGGTTATGCGCGCCAGTTCTGTGTGATCCCCGATCGCGACCAGATCGAGGTTTTGCAGCACCAGCGCCATCACCGGATCAAACCGGTTTTTGGCCTTGAGCTGCAATTCCAGGCATTCCGCCACCGAGCGCGCACCAATCCCCGCCGGTTCGCAAGATTGCACAATGGCCAAAGCCGCTTCAATAGTGCCGGTTTCAGCCCCGAGCCGGTCGGCCAGTTCAAAAACCGGGCTGCGCAGATAGCCGCTCTCGTCCAACTCGCCCACCAGCAGCCTGGCCAGCGCCAACTGCTGCGCAGGCAGGTTCATCAGCCCGATCTGCCCGTGCAGATCATCAAGCATCGATACCGGCGCATCCAGCATATCCAGCATTGAGCTGCCCTCATTGGTGGAGCGTGATACCGGCAGTTCCAGCAAGGGGTTTTTCTCGGCTTCGGCCTCGAGATAGGCCTCCAGCTCGGCCCCGCTGAGCTGCAACACATGGATCGCCTGCTGCAGGCGCGGCGTCATCGCCAGCTTTTGCTGCTGCCTTAGCTCTATGCGCTGCGATATGCCCATCAAAGGCCTCTCTGCCTTAAATTCTGAATTGCTCGCCCAGATAAACCTGGCGAACCTGCCGGTCTTGCACCACTTCATCGGGTGTGCCGCTCATCAGCACCGTTCCATCATGCAAGATATAGGCGCGATCAACGATCTCCAAGGTCTCTCTTACATTATGATCGGTTATCAAAACACCAATGCCACGGGTTTTCAGGTGTGACACAAGTTCGCGGATCTCGTTAACCGCGATCGGGTCCACCCCGGCGAAGGGTTCGTCAAACAGCACATATTTGGGCTGGCTGGCCAGACAGCGGGCAATTTCCACCCGCCGCCGCTCGCCGCCCGATAGCGCCAGCGCCGAGGCGCGGCGCAGATGGGTGATGGAAAACTCGGCCAACAGCTCGTCAAGCATGGCTTGCCGCTTGCGCCGGGATTTGATTGAAAGTTCCAGAATCGAGAGGATGTTATCCTCCACCGACATGCCGCGAAAAATAGACGCCTCCTGCGGCAAATAACCAATGCCCATTTTGGCGCGGCGATACATCGGCAGGTAAGAGACATCCACCCCGTCGATAATCACCGAGCCGGCATCGGGGTTGACCAAGCCGGCGATGGAATAAAAGCAGGTGGTTTTGCCGGCCCCGTTTGGCCCGAGCAGCGCCACCACCTCGCCGCGGTGCAATTCAAGCGAAACATCACGCAATACCGGGCGTTTTTTATAGCTTTTGCCAAGGTTGCTGATGATCAGCCCACCCTGCCCGTTTTTGACCTCCAGCGCGGGCATCTAGTTGCCCTGCGTCTGAAAAATGGTCTGCACGCGGCCTTCCATCCGGGCGGTGCCGGCATTGATATCAATGCGCAGCCGCTGGCCGGAAAGCGCGTTTTGCCCCTGGGTGAGAATCACATTGCCCTCCATCAGCACATTGCCTTCAACCAGCTCGTAAACCGCGCTGTCAGCCTCGGCGCTATCGGTGCCGGAAACAAAGATCACATTGCCCGAAGCGCGCAGCGCCGTCACCGCCCCGGCCCCCTCTCCTTGAGCATAGACAACCTCCACCCGGTCCGCCGAAAGCCGCAATTCGCCCATGCCCGCCACCACATTGCCGCTGAACACAGCGGTTTTGGTGGCCTGATCGATCGAGAGAGTATCAGCAGCGATTTCAACCTGTTGCGCCTGCCCTGCACCAAGCGTGCCAAAAGGCACCTGCGCGCCCTGGGCAAAAGCCATTGCCGCAAACAGGCTAAAAACCAGCGAAAGCACCGATATTTTCATTTTATCCACCTTCATTCTCCAGCGCATAGGTCATCCTAACGTTATTTTCGAACCAAAGCACCCGGTTTTCGTCCTCATCGCTAACAATGCGGAAACGATCCGCTGAAATCCGCCCCAGCGGGCCGTCGGCCACAATGCCGCGCCCGCTCATTTCGCCGGTTTCCAGCCGGATGAGCATGCGCTCCACCTCGGCCAGATTGCCATCCGGGGTCATCACCCTGCCGCCGGTTTCAAGCAGCACGGTCTGGGCTGTTATATCCAGCAGGGCGGTTTTGGCCTGCAGCCGCAATTCCTCGCCGCCTGCAAGGGTGAAGCGGCCCGAGAAGGCGCTGACAACCACCTGATTCCGGTCATCGGGCTTTGGCGCGATACGCTCGGCGACCAGAAGAAAAGCCTCGCCTTTTGTTGTCACCCCGTCAATCTGCGTCCGGCGCAAAAAACTGCCGGATTCCAATGTGTCGATATCCGCTTGCGAGAAGCCGAACCCGGCTTCGAAACCCTCTTCCCCCGTAAGCAGAAAAACCGTGGCCAGCACCACAAGCGCCAGCATCGGCAGCAAAATCTTCAGCCATGCCACCGTTTTCGAATATCTGTCATGGCCGCGCGCCATCAGTGGGAGAAAATATCGGTTTCCGGCCAGCCCGCCAGATCAAGCCGGGCGCGGTGCGGCAGAAAATCAAAACAGGATTGCGCCAGATCACTGCGCCCCTCGCGCGCCAGCCGCCGGTTCAGCTCATCCATAAGCCGATGAAGATAAAGCACATCCGAGGCCGCATAGGCAAGCTGGGCCTCGCTCAGCTCACCGGCACCCCAGTCACTGCTTTGCTGGAATTTGGAAATATCGACCTTGAGCAGCTCTTGCAAAAGATTTTTAAGCCCGTGGCGGTCGGTATAGGTGCGCACCAGTTTCGAGGCGATCTTGGTGCAGTAAACCGGAGCGGTGAGCGCGCCAAACCGGTGGAGCAGCACCGCGATATCAAACCGGCCAAAATGGAACAGTTTCAGGCGCTCGGGGTCGGTAAGCAGCGCCACCAGATTGGGGGCTTCGGTTTGATCCTGCGCGATTTGCACCATATGCGCGTCGCCATCGCCCGCGCTCAGCTGCACAAGGCAGAGCCGGTCGCGATGCGGGTGCAGGCCCATGGTTTCACTGTCAATCGCGACCACCGGCCCAAGATCAAGATCATCAGGAAGGTCGCCTTTATGGAGGAAGTTGGTCATGTTAATGCCTGTAAGTGGATTTGGCTATCTGTAGCGCATTGGGCGTAAACACAAAACCACCAATTTGAATTGCGCTATATTCCGCCGCTTTCATGGGCCAGAGCAGGTTCGCAAGGTTGTGCCAGACCCCATTTTTGGGCGACATTGCTCAGGTCATTCAATATTTCGCGCAATTCCTGGCCTCGCGGGGTCAGTGAGTAGGAAACCTTTGGGGGAATCGATGGCTGATAATCCCGGTGTAGCAGTCCGGCATCCTCCAGCTTTCGTAACCGCTCGGTAAGCACGCGGGAGGAAACCCCGGGCACCAGGCGTTTTAATTCACCGAATCTCAAAGATTCCGCATTGCCGATTCTCCAGAGGATGTAGGTGGTCCAAGGGCCTGAAATTATTCGCAATAACCCATCCATCGGGCAGCTGCTGGCTGGCTTAACCATCGCAATATCTCCATATCAATACCTAGTTACTAAATAATACCTACTTTTAAAAAATAATCAAGACGCCTAGGTTCCAGCTGTCACAAAAAACGGAGAGTGAGATGACAGATAATTTGAAGAGAATCGCAGTGGTTTATCATAGCGGTTATGGGCATACCAAGGTTCAGGCGGAATCCGTGGCGGCCGGGGTTGGCTCGGTTGAGGGGGTAGAGGCGGATCTGGTTGCGGTGGAGGATGTCACCGATGATCTGGAGCGCTTAACGGATGCGGATGGCATTGTTTTTGGCTCGCCCACCTATATGGGCAGCGTTTCGGCACCGTTCAAAGCCTTTATGGATGCCAGCTCCGGCAAATGGGCCGAGCAGGCGTGGGGCAACAAGATCGCGGGGGGCTTTACCAACTCGGCTGCGCAAAACGGCGACAAGCTCAACACCCTGATCCAGATGTCGATCTTTGCCGCCCAGCACGGGATGGTCTGGGTTGGGCTGGGCATGCTGCCGGGCAACAACACCAATGCCGGCTCGGAAGAAGACCTGAACCGGATGGGGGCAACCCTTGGTGCGATGGCGCAATCCAATGCTGATGCCGGGCCGGATGTGGCCCCGCCGCCATCAGACCGGGAAACCGCCCGGCTTTACGGCGCGCGCATCGCCGAAGCCGCCAAGCGCTGGGCGGCCTGAATGGGCGCGGCCCCGGTTTTGCCGGGGCCGCCTTCAAGTGTTTTTATCCCGGTCAGGCCGGCGTGGATTGCGCTCTATTTCGCATTTCGGACTATTTCCAGCAAAGGCTCGAACGAATACATTGCCGGGCTTCTTCCCGCAGCAGGAATAACCTGTTTTAGTATGCCGTTTTCGCTCAAAACTCTGGAAATTCTTGTGGCGGTGGGTTTTGGAATGCCACTCTTCCCGGTAAACCGGTTATTACGAAATTTTGGATTTTCAAACATGAAATCCTGCGCATGAACCGCCCATTGAGAATTGAGCAGTTTACGGAATTTTGGTTTCATTTCTTCGTATAGGGCCGAAATTTTGTTTGCGGTATTGATGTTGCGCAAGGCTTGCTCGGCCAGAGTCTCCAAAAAAAACACGATCCAAGAGGTCCAGTCACCTTTTTCGGAAACTGCCCGCATTCGGCCAATATATTCGTCACGGTTTTCTTCCAGATATCCGCTTACATAAAAATGGGGTTGGGTTATTATTTTGAATTTCCAAAGCAGCAGGGTAATCATCATGCGGCCTAAACGCCCGTTGCCCCTTGTGGATCAAAAGTAGGCCAAAGCGATACTCAATCCCGCTTGGCTGCAATCTATGCAACACAAAAGCCCCCACCTTTCGGCAGGGGCTTTTCCATTTCATGCAATCAGGCTTTTAGCCCTCTTGCTTGATCTCTTCACCGGTTTCCTGATCAACCACTTTCATGCTCAACCGCACTTTGCCACGGTCATCAAAGCCCATCAGCTTGACCTTAACCTCCTGGCCTTCGGTCAGCACGTCTTTCGGGTGGTTTACGCGCTCGTTGGCCAGCTGGCTCACATGCACCAGCCCGTCGCGCTTGCCAAAGAAGTTCACAAAGGCGCCAAAATCCATAAGCTTAACCACTTTGCCCGTGTAGATCTTGCCAGCCTCCGGCACGGCCACGATCTCGTTGATCATGGCGCGGGCCTTCTCGATGCTTTCACCGTTCGGCGAGGCGATCTTGATCACCCCGTCATCGTTGATATCAACCTTCGCTCCCGAAAGCTCGACGATCTCGCGGATAACCTTGCCGCCCGAGCCGATCACCTCGCGGATTTTATCCGCCGGCACCTGCATGGTTTCAATACGCGGCGCATGGACCGAGAAATCCGAAGCACCGGTCAGCGCCTTGGACATTTCACCAAGGATATGCATCCGGCCCTCTTTGGCCTGGGCCAGCGCGACCTTCATGATTTCAGGGGTGATGCCCGCGACCTTGATATCCATCTGCATGGTGGTGATGCCGTGCTCGGTGCCCGCCACCTTGAAATCCATATCGCCGAGGTGGTCTTCATCGCCCAGAATATCGGTCAGCACCGCAAATTCGCCATCATCCTGCAAAATAAGGCCCATGGCCACGCCGGCAACGGCGTTTTTCAGCGGCACGCCCGCATCCATCATCGAAAGCGAACCGCCACAAACAGAGGCCATCGAGCTGGAGCCGTTGGATTCGGTGATTTCCGATACCATGCGGATGGTATAGGGGAAATCGGTGGCAGCAGGCAGCACCGCCTGCAAGGCGCGCCAGGCCAGCTTGCCGTGGCCGATCTCGCGGCGCCCCGGGCCAAACATCCGCCCGGCTTCCCCAACCGAATAAGGCGGGAAATTATAGTGCAGAAGGAAGTTGGAACGGCTTGAGCCGTGCAGGGCATCAATGATCTGTTCGTCATCGCCGGTGCCAAGGGTGGTGATCGCCATCGCCTGGGTCTCGCCCCGGGTAAACAACGCCGAGCCATGGGTGCGGGGCAAAACACCCACCTCCGAAACGATCGGCCGCACGGTGGCCAGATCGCGGCCATCGATGCGCTTGCCGGTTTTGATGATATCGCCACGCACCACTTCGCTTTCGAGCTTCTTGAAGCAGCTGTCAAGGTTGCTGTCTTCAAGCTCGTCTTCGCTCAGCGCTTCCTTGATGCTCTCGCGGGCGGCCTTGATGGCAGTTGTGCGCTCTTGTTTGTCGGTATTGGCAAAAGCGGCGCGCATGGTCTCTTCGCCAGCGGCTTTGACCTTTGCGTAAAGCTCCGAGTAATCAGGGGATTGGAAGTCAAACGGCTCTTTCGCCGCCTCGCCGGCCATATCAACGATCATATCGATCACCGGCTGCATCTGGGCGTGGCCAAATTCAACCGCGCCCAGCACTTCGGCCTCTGACAGCTCGTATACTTCCGATTCCACCATCATCACGGCATCTTTGGTGCCGGCAATGATCAGGTCAAGCCGCTGCTCGGGGTTGTTGCGCAGGTTGTCCATATCTTCCACGGACGGGTTCAGCACATAAGAGCCATCGGTAAAGCCAACGCGCGCACAGCCAATCGGGCCACGGAATGGTGCGCCGGAAAGGGTAAGCGCGGCCGAGGCGGCGATCATTGCCACAACGTCCGGGTCGTTCTCCAGATCATGGGAAAGCACGGTGCAGATCACCTGGGTTTCATGCTTGAAGCCGGGCACGAATAATGGGCGGATCGGGCGGTCGATCAGCCGGCTGGTCAGGGTTTCTTTTTCGCTCGGGCGGGCCTCACGCTTGAAGAAACCACCGGGGATTTTACCGGCGGCGTAATATTTTTCCTGGTAATGCACGGTGAGCGGGAAGAAATCAAACCCGGCCTTGGGCTTCTTTTCGTAGACAACGGCGGCCAGAACACTGGTTTCGCCATAGGTTGCCACCACAGCCGCATCGGCCTGGCGCGCAACTTTTCCGGTTTCGAGTGTCAGGGTGTCATGCCCCCACTCGATTGATTTTTTTACAACATTAAACATGTTTTTCCTTTATCTGCGGGCCATGCCCCCTGGCAATCCCGCTGACCCCGGTTTCGTTTCATCCAATCGCTGTGCGTGGGGCCACGGGCACAGCGGACAACATCTGGCGGAAAATTCAGGCCCCGCCCCGGCCCTTACATGCAAAAACGCGCCCCTGAAGGCGCGTTTGGCAAAATTCTAGCGGCGAATGCCGAGGCGTTTGATCAGGTCCTGATAACGCGGTTCGTCTTTGCCTTTGACATAATCGAGCAATTTGCGGCGCAGGGCCACCATTTTCAGCAAGCCACGACGGGAATGGTTATCCTTTTTGTGGGATTTGAAATGCTCTGTCAGGGTGTTGATGCGGCTGGTGAGAATGGCAATCTGCACATCCGGCGAGCCGGTATCGCCCTCATTGGTGGCGTATTCTTTGATCAGCTTGGCTTTAAGCTCTGGTGTGATCGACATCGATATTTCCTTTTTTATATGGTTTATATGCCTTGTTGCGTGTGGCCACTGCCAAGATGTCGTCCAGCAGGGTCAACACAAAAAGGGCCGTAAAGGAGAATCCCCCAAACGACAGGGCAGGATATAGGCGGTTTTGAAGGAGATGGGAAGGGGGTTGCGCCCGATTCCAAAAAATGATTCCATGTAGATGGCCGGTAATCCCCCCATTTTCAATGGGGTCCGCTAGTAGAATTACGCGGCTTGTTTCAGTTTCATAGCGGGAGTGATTCCGCCGATGGCCATGTTGGGCCGGTCATTGTTGTATGTCCAGAGCCAATTAGTGGCCTGTTCCTGTGCCTCCTC
>WFQA01000123.1 GCA_015487255.1 Paracoccaceae bacterium
CTCAAGGCCCCAACCCGGGCTGCCCGATCTATCGCATCTCAAGATATTGCTGGCCGAGGATAACCCGACCAACCAGCTGGTCGCCACCCAGATGCTCAAAAAAATGAATGCCCGCGTGGAGACCGCCGCTGACGGGGTGGAGGCGATGGCCTGTTTTGAGCGTGGCGATTATAACCTTGGCCTGATTGATATCGAAATGCCGCGCAAATCCGGGCTGGAGGTTCTGCGCGAGATGCGCGCGCGGGGTGATGAAAAGGCCGGGATGACGCTTTTGGCCCTGACAGCCTATGTGCTGCCCGAACATCAGGAGCGGATAACCGCGGCCGGGGCGGATGGCATTATCGCCAAGCCGCTCACGGATATAGCCGCCTTTGGCAATGCGATTTTGGTTTATGCCGGCGGGGGCGGGGCCACAGCCCCCAGCGCACCGCAACCCGGCAGCCCGGATGCGAATATCGACCTGAATATCTATAACGGCCTGAAAAAAATCATCGGCAAGGATTCGATGCTGGAGCTGCTGGGCAAGGTGCAAAGCGATTTGTCCGATGTGCAATCCGGCCTGCGTGATGGGGTCGAGGCCAGGGATACCGGTCCGGTCCGGGCCAATACCCATATTCTGATCTCGGTGGCCGGGGCAATTGGCGCGGTGGGCCTGCAGCATATTGCCGAACGGCTGAATGCCACCGCCAAATCGGCTGACTGGGCAGATATCATGCCACAGGCCAAGCGTTGCCAGGCGGCGATTGCAGCGGTATTGGGCTTTGTTGCCCAAGAGCTGGAAAGCTGATAGAGGCCGGGTATGAATTTACCTCTGCTGCTTGTTGAAGATACCTCGTCACTGGCGATGGTTTACCGCACCGTGCTGGAAAAGGCCGGCAACAGGGTTGTGTCTTGTGATTCGATCATGGCGGCGCGGGAGGCCATGGGCGAGCAGCGCTTCAGCGTGATTTTGCTGGACCTGACCCTGCCGGACGGGGACGGGATGGAGCTGATGGATGATATCCTGAAAGGTGGCGCCAAGGTGATCGTAATCACTGCCAATGGTTCGATCAACCGCGCCATAGAGGCGATGCGCGAAGGCGCGTTTGATTTTCTGGTCAAGCCGTTTGACGAAAAAAAGCTGCTTGGCGCGGTAAAAAATGCCCAGCAGGTGCAGGCGGCCAGCCCCGCCCCAAGCGCTGATACCCCGCACCGCGCCCCGCCGGATGCGCAGGGCGCGTTTTATGGTTTTCTGGGCAAATCCGCCAAAATGCAGCAGATCTACCAGATGATCAGCAATATCGGCCGCAGCTCGGCCACGGTATTCATCACCGGCGAAAGCGGCACCGGCAAGGAGGTGGCGGCCAAGGCTATTCACGCGATCTCATCCCGCGCCAAGGGGCCGTTTGTGCCGCTGAATTGCGGGGCGATTCCGGGTGATCTGCTCGAATCCGAGGTGTTTGGGCATCTGAAAGGCTCGTTTACCGGGGCGATTGCCAACAAGACCGGCGCGGCCGAAGCCGCTTCGGGCGGCACGTTGTTTCTTGACGAGATCTGCGAGATGGATCTGAGCCTGCAAACCAAGCTGCTGCGCTTTCTGGAGACCTCAAAAATCCAGCCGGTGGGGGCGGTGAGCGCCAAATCGGTTGATGTGCGCATTCTCTGCGCCACCAATCGCGACCCGCTGGATGAGGTCAGGGCCGGGCGGTTTCGCGAGGATCTTTATTATCGCCTGCATGTGGTGCCAATGCATATGCCCGCCCTGCGCGAGCGCGGCGAGGATATAACCCTGATCGCCGAGGCGGCCCTGCACCGTTTTGCCAATGAGGAGGGGCGGGAGTTTGAGCGGCTTTCACCCGAGGTGAAGCGGATATTTGCCCGCTATGAATGGCCCGGCAATGTGCGGCAACTGCTTAATGTGTTGCGCAATGTGGTGGTGCTGCATAACGGGCTGCACGTGTTGCCCGAAATGCTGCCCGCCGATCTGATGGATGCCGCGCCAAGTGCGCCGCCAGAGCCGGGGCCAGAGCCGGGGCCGCAATCCCCCCCCGATGATTTTGGCGCTTTTGTTGGCCTGACCCTGGCGCAATTCGAGCGCAGCTTTGTTGAGGCGACGATCAAGGAGTGCAACGGTTCGGTGCCCGAAGCGGCGCGCATGCTCGGGGTGTCGCCCTCGACACTTTACCGCAAGCGCGAAGGCTGGAAAAAAGCCGCCTCCTGAGGCTTGCAAATCGGGTATTTTTGACTGCATAATCAATTTTTGCCATGCAGGATCAGCCCATGCCCGTATTCCTGATAGATGAAGCCCGCCGGGTGTTTGAAAACGCCCATGCGCCCTATAGCAATTTCAGGGTTGGCGCGGCGCTGCGCTGCAAAAGCGGCGCGGTGTTTGCCGGGTGCAATGTGGAGAATGTGGCTTACCCCGAAGGCACCTGCGCCGAGGCCGGGGCGATTGCCGCCATGGTGGCCGCCGGGCAGGGAGAAATCGCCGAGATACTGGTGCTGGCCGATAGCGCGGTGCCGGTCACGCCCTGTGGCGGCTGCCGGCAGAAGATCGCGGAATTCGGCACGCCTGAAACCGTGATCATTCTGGCCAACCCAAGCGGCGAAGTCGGCCGCACCACTTTGGGCGCATTATTGCCCGGTTCGTTCACCCCGGCGCATCTGGCAGGAAAAAGCTGATGCTGGCGCAGGAGGTTATCGCCGCCAAGCGCGATGGCAGGGCGCTGAGCCGGGATGAGATCGAATTTTTTATCCGGGGGCTGACCGATGGCACGGTTTCCGGCGAGCAGGCGGCGGCTTTTGCCATGGCAGTTTATTTCCAAAAGATGGAACTGGGCGAGCGGGTGATGCTGACCGAAGCCATGCGCGACAGCGGCGATGTGCTGCGCTGGGATCTGCCCGGCCCGGTGCTTGATAAGCATTCGACCGGCGGCGTGGGAGATAATATCTCGCTGATGCTGGCCCCGGCGCTGGCGGTTTGCGGGGCCTATGTGCCGATGATCTCGGGGCGCGGGCTGGGGCATACCGGCGGCACGCTGGATAAATTCGACGCGATTCCGGGCTATGAAACCCAGCCGGATGTGGCGACCCTGCGCAGGGTTACCCGCGCGGTGGGCTGTGCGATTATCGGCCAGACCGGCGCGGTGGCCCCGGCAGACAAGCGGCTTTACAGTATACGCGATGTGACCGCGACGGTGGAATCGGTTGATCTGATCACCGCGTCGATCCTGTCCAAAAAGCTGGCGGCGGGGCTGGAGGGGCTGGTGCTGGATGTAAAATGCGGCTCGGGGGCGTTTATGGACAGCCTGCCAAAAGCGCGGGAGCTGGCCGAAAGCCTGGTGCGGGTGGGCAATGATGCCGGTTGTGCCACCAGCGCCCTGATCACCGATATGAACGAGCCGCTGGCCCGCGCGGCGGGCAACGCGCTTGAGATGCAAAACGCAGTCGATTTTCTGACCGGCCGCGAGATAGACAGCCGCCTGTGGGATGTGACCATCGCACTGGGGGCGGAGCTTTTGGCCAATGCTGGGCTGGCTTCAGGCGGGGAAGCCGGGATGGAAATGATGCGCGCGGCGCTGCAATCGGGCCGGGCGGCGGAGCGGTTTGGCCAAATGGTGGCCGCGCTTGGCGGGCCGGCGGATTTTGTCGAAAAGGCTGAAAGCCACCTTGAAAAGGCGCCATTGGTGGAAGAGGTTTACGTGGTTGAATCCGGTTTTGTGCAAGCGATAGACACCCGCGCCGTTGGCATGGCCGTGGTGGCGCTGGGCGGTGGGCGGCGCAAATCGAGCGACCCGATCGACTATGCCGTGGGGCTGGATTGGCTGGCCGGGCTTGGCCAGCATGTGGATAATGAGCAGCCGATTGCCCGGCTGCATGGGCGCGATAAAGCCGCGCTGGCAGAGGCGAAGCGACGGGTGGTTGCCGCTTATGAAATCGGCGATACCGCCCCGCCGGAAACCCCGCTGATTATCGAGAGGATAGGTTGATGGCGCGGGCATTTTTGCTGATCATGGATTCGGTGGGCATAGGGGGGGCGCGTGATGCGGCGAAGTTTGGCGATGAGGGGGCCAACACGCTGGGCCATATCGCGGCTGAATGCGCCGCCGGACGGGCGGATATTGGCCGCGAAGGGGTGTTGCATCTGCCCAATCTAGATGCGCTCGGCCTTGGCGCGGCAGCGCGCGAGGCCTGCGGGGCATTGCCCATCGGGCTGGCTGGCAAGGCGGGGCATTACGCTGTGGCCAACGAGGTTTCAAACGGCAAGGATACCCCGACCGGCCACTGGGAGCTGGCAGGCGTGCCGGTGCCGTTTGACTGGCATTATTTTCCCGATACCGAGCCGTGCTTCCCGCCGGATAAGATCGCTGAATTCATCAAGCGCGCGGGCCTGCCGGGGATATTGGGAGACAAGCACGCCTCGGGCACGGTGATCATTGACGAGCTTGGGCAAGAGCATATGCGAAGCGGCAAGCCGATTTGTTATACCTCTGCCGACAGTGTTTTTCAGATCGCCGCTCATGAGGAGAGTTTTGGCCTGGAGCGGTTGTTGGAAATCTGCCGGATCGCGGCGGAGATTTTCCATCCGATGATGGTGGGCCGAGTGATTGCGCGGCCTTTCACCGGCACGCCGGGGGGTTTTCAGCGCACGCCCAACCGGCGCGATTATGCCATTGCCCCGCCAGAGCCAACGCTCTGTGACCGGGTGGTTGCGGCTGGCGGGCGGGTGCTGGCAGTGGGCAAAATAGGCGATATTTTTGCCCATCGGGGGATATCCGAGGTTTTCAAGGGCCGTGACGACATGGCGCTGGTTGATCACACCGTGGCCCTGATGGGGCAAGCGCGGGATGGGGACCTGGTTTTTGCCAATTATGTGGAGTTTGACAGCCTCTATGGCCACCGGCGCGATGTGGCGGGCTACGCGCGGCATCTGGAGGCGTTTGACGCCCGTCTGCCGGAGCTATTATCGGGCCTGCGGATGGGGGACCTGTTGATGATTTCAGCCGATCATGGCAATGACCCGACATGGCCCGGCACCGAGCACACCCGCGAGCGGGTGATGGTGCTGATCGCGGGCATCGGCGGGGCGGGCAGCCTTGGGCAGGTTGGCTTTGTTGATGTGGGCGAGACGATTGCGGCGCATCTGGGGCTGGCCCCCGGCAGATACGGAAAGAGCTTTTTATGAATTTCAGCGAGATACCGAAAACCGAATTGCACCTGCATCTTGAAGGTGCGGCCCCGCCGGATTTCATCCGGCGCCTGGCGGCGGAAAAGGGCGTTGGCATGGACGGGGTTTTTGATGCGGACGGCGCTTATGTCTGGTCGGATTTCGTGGAATTTCTGCGCACCTATGAGCGCGCCTGCGAGGTGCTGAAAACCCCGGAGGATTTTGGGCGGTTGGTAAGTGCGGTGCTGAAAGAGCAGATGGTGCACGGGGTGATTTATACCGAGATGTTCCTCGCCCCGGATTTTTGCGGCGGGGGTGACCTTGTGGCGTGGAAGGAATATCTGGCGGCGATGAGCGAGGCGGCCGAGGCCAGTGCGGTGGAGGTGCGCTTCATCCCGACCTGTGTGCGCCATTTTGGCCCCGAGCAGGCGCGGGTGAGCGCAAGGCTGAGTGCGGAAACCGCCGGCGGGCTGGTGACGGGCTTTGGCATGGGCGGGGATGAAAGCGCCCATAGCGCGGCGGATTTCGCTTATGCGTTTGACATGGCCCGCGAGGCCGGGCTGGGGCTGACCAGCCATGCCGGAGAGGTTGAGGGGCCAAGCTCGGTTGTGGAAACGATGGATGCGTTAAAGGTGAGCCGGATCGGCCACGGGGTGCGCTCGATTGAGGACCCGGCGCTGGTTCGGCGCCTGGCTGATGAGGGTGTGGTGCTGGAGGTTTGCCCCGGTTCCAACATCGCGCTGGGGATATTTACTGATTACAAGGCGCACCCGATTGCAGCATTGCGTGATGCCGGGGTTTTGCTGACGGTTTCCACCGATGACCCACCCTATTTCCATACCGATATGAGCGCTGAATATCGTGGGCTGCATGCGGCGCTGGGCTGGAAGCGGGATGATTTTGATGCGATAAACCGGGCTGCTATGAATGCCGCCTTTTGTGATGAAGATACAAAGGCCAGAATGCTGGCCAGATTTAACGGAGCTTGAGATGAACCATTTTACCCTCGTCAACCACCCTTTGGTGCAACATAAACTCACCAAGATGCGGGATAAAACCTGCTCCACTGCGGTGTTTCGCCAGCTTTTGCGGGAGATCAGCCACCTGCTCGCCTATGAGGCTACGCGCGACCTGCCGATGACCATGACCACGGTGGAAACACCGCTGGAGGAGATGGAAGCCCCGGTTCTAAAAGGGAAAAAGCTGGCGCTGATCTCCATTTTGCGCGCAGGGAACGGGCTGCTTGACGGGGTGTTGGAACTGATCCCCTCGGCCCGGGTGGGGTTTGTGGGCTTGTATCGGGATGAGGCGACGCTGAAGCCGGTGCAATATTATTTCAAGGTGCCAAAGGAGATGGACGAGCGGGTGGTGATCGCGGTGGACCCGATGCTGGCGACGGGCAATTCGTCGGTAGCGGCGATTGATTTACTGAAGGAATCCGGCGCAAAGGACATCCGGTTCATGTGCTTGCTGGCGGCACCTGAAGGGGTGGAGCGGATGAAGGAGGCGCACCCGGATGTGCCTATTATTTCTGCGGCGCTGGACCGGCAATTGAGTGACATCGGTTATATCCTGCCGGGGCTTGGTGATGCGGGTGACCGGATGTTTGGCACGAAATAGCAACGGGAGCCGCCGAGCGTAAGCTCGGCCACCGGCGTCGCCAGACACTGTTCAGCTTTGCTGATAAAGTGCCTTTTTCGAGTGGGGCTTTAGCCCCGCAGAGGAAAAGGCAAGCTTGCCGGAATGTCAGGGTATTTTACTGCAGCGCCACCGCGCGCGCCTCCTTCGGCGACCCTTCGGGCCACCTCGTCGGCGCGTGCGTGCAAAAAGCACGACGGGGATGATTAACCGTTCAATAGGGCTTTCAGGCGCAGATTTGCGATTTGGTGGACCTGATCGAGTGCCTCGCGAAACTCAATCT
Source organism: Paracoccaceae bacterium (assembly GCA_015487255.1). Taxonomy (GTDB): domain Bacteria; phylum Pseudomonadota; class Alphaproteobacteria; order Rhodobacterales; family Rhodobacteraceae; genus UBA3077. The sequence continues at coordinate 7,068 of WFQA01000123.1, forward strand.
CCGGAGAATTTTCCACCCGCGCACGGAAATTTTCCAGAATCTCGTGGCGCTTCCGACCGCGCACAGCCAAAATATAGGGAAAGCCAAACCGGGATTTGTAGTGCTGGTTGAGCGTGGTGAATTCCTCAAACTCCGCTTCGGTGCATTGGTCCAGCCCGGCGCTGGCTTGTTCGGATGTGCTCTCGGCCGTCAGCACGCCGGATTTGGCCAGCTTGCCTGCAAGGTCGGGGTGGGCGCGGAGCAGGGCGAGTTGGGCCTCGGCCCCCGCTTTCTCAACGATTTTACGCATCACGTCGGGCAGGTCTTGCGGTGCGGGCGGCTCCATATCAAAGGCTTTTTCGGCCACCCACGGGCTATGCTCATAGACCCCGCCGAAGCGCTCAACATAGGCGCGTTTGTTATGTATCATGCCATCTCCAGATTTTGCTTTCCGTTTATAATTTGACCGTCTAGTCTAGAAAAAAACAAGAGGAAAATCATGGCAAGCATTTTGCAAGAATGGATCAGCCTGTTTGTGCGCTGGGCGCATATCATTTCCGCCATCGGCTGGATCGGCTCGTCGTTTTATTTCATGTGGCTCGATAGCAGCCTTAAAAAGCGCAAAGGGCTGCCCGAGGGGGCCAAGGGGGATAGCTGGGCCGTGCATGGCGGCGGGTTTTATCATGTGGTCAAATACCAGATCGCGCCTGATGAAATGCCCGAGGCGCTGAAATGGTTCAAGTGGGAGAGCTATGCCACATGGCTGACCGGCTTTGCTATGGTTGTGGTGGTGTATTACTGGGGGGCCAATGGGCTGTTGATCGACCGCGAGGTGGCCGACCTGAGCGTAGCTCAGGCGATTTCGATCTCGGTTGGCTCGTTGATCGCGGCCTGGTTTTTTTATGACTGGCTGTGCAAATCGCCGCTCAAATCCCGCCCGGTGCTGGTATTTGCCGTATTGTTTGTGGCGATCGTGGCGGCAAGCTGGGGCTTTCAGCAGGTGTTTTCGCCGCGTGCGGCCTGGCTGCATACCGGGGCGATCATTGCCACGATGATGACCGGCAATGTGTTTTTTATCATCATCCCCAACACCAAGATCGTGGTGGCTGATCTGAAAGCCGGGCGCACGCCCGACGGTAAATATGGCGAGATCGCCAAGCTGCGCTCGACCCATAACAATTACCTGACCCTGCCGGTTATTCTGATGATGATCTCCAACCATTACCCGATGCTTTACAGCCACCCCTATGCCTGGGTGATGGTGGCAATGGTGCTGGTGATCGGCGCGGTGGTGCGGATTTTTTATAATATGCACGAGGCGGGGATGACGGGGTTTTCGGTGCGCTGGCAATGGCCGGTGGTGGCGCTGTTTGCCATTGGCATGATTGTGTTTTCCACCTGGCGCCCCGATCAGCGCGCGGTGGATTTCACCCCGGCGGTGGCGATGGAGATCGTGGCTGTCAACTGCGCAATCTGCCATTCCGCCACCCCGACAAACGAGTTTTTCGATACCGCGCCGGGCGGGATAAAATTTGACACACTGGAGCAGATCCGCAGTTTCTCCAGCCAGATTATCGCGCAGGCGGTGCTTTCAAACATGATGCCGCTGGGCAATGAAACCGGCATGACCATCGATCAGCGCGAAGAGCTTGGCTCGTGGCTGCGCGCCGGTGCGCCGGCTGAATAATGCCTTCGCTATTGGTCAAAAACGCGGATGTTTTGGTGACCATGGACCAGGCGCGCCGAGAGATCAAAGGCGGGTGCCTGTTGATCGAGGATGGGGTGATCACCAGTGTTGGCCCGAAAGCTGAGGCGGACGAGACCCTTGATGCCAGCGGCTGTGTTGTCACGCCGGGCTTCATCAACACCCACCACCATCTGTTTCAGAGCCTGACAAGGGTGGTGCCCGGCGGGCAGGATGCGCTGCTGTTTGGCTGGCTCAAAACCCTTTATCCGATCTGGGCGCGCATGGGGCCGCAGCATATGAAGATATCGGCCCAGATCGGACTGGCGGAATTGGCGCTTTCGGGCTGTAGCATGTCGTCTGACCATCTTTACCTTTACCCCAACGGGGTGCGGCTGGAAGATACGATTGAAGCGGCCATGAGCCTCGGGCTGCGCTTTCACCCGACCCGCGGCTCGATGAGCATTGGTGAAAGCGCCGGTGGTTTGCCGCCGGATGCGCTGGTGGAGGATGAGGCGGATATTCTGGAGGATTCGATCCGGCTGATAGATAGCTGGCATGACGGGCGTGAAGGCGCGATGCTGCGCATTGGGCTGGCCCCTTGCTCGCCGTTTTCCGTCAGCCGCGAGCTGATGCGGGACACAGCGCTTTTGGCGCGCGATAAAGGGGTGATGCTGCACACCCATCTGGCGGAAAACGACGAGGATATAGCTTATAGTCTTGAGAGGTTCGGCTGCCGCCCCGGTGAATATGCCCGCGATCTGGGCTGGGTGGGGGAGGATGTGTGGCATGCCCATTGTGTGAAGCTTGATGCCGCCGAGATTGATCTTTTTGCCGCAACCGGCACCGGGGTGGCGCATTGCCCGTGCTCGAATTGTCGGCTTGGTTCGGGCATTGCCCCGGTGCGGATGATGCGGGATGCCGGGGTGAGGGTTGGGCTTGGGGTTGATGGTTCGGCCAGCAATGACGCTGGCGATATCATGGCCGAGGCGCGCCAGATGATGCTGTTGCAAAGGGTGCAGAACGGCGCGGATGCCTTTAGCGCCCGCGCGGCGCTGGAGGTGGCGACGCTGGGCGGTGCGGCTGTGCTGGGCCGTGATGATTGCGGCGCGCTTGAGGTCGGCAAACGGGCGGATTTTGCGGTGTGGGATGTAACAACCCTTGCCAATGCCGGTGCGTGGGATCCGGTGGCGGCGCTGGTGCTTTGCGGCCCGCAACGGGTGCGTGAGCTTTATGTGGAAGGCCGCGCGGTGGTGCGCGAAGGGCAGATCGAAAGGCTTGATATGCCACGGGTTGCCGAGCGGGCCAGAGGGCTGGCCACCGCTTTGATGGGGTGATTTCACCTAGGCGACGCTGTTCGGGATTTCTGCCGGGGTTGCGGCGCGCACGGTGGCGCTGCAGTAAAAAATTCTGCCGTTGCACCAAGCGGGGCCGGTGGCATTTTTGAAGAGGCCTTCAAAAATGGGCTGCAGCGCCATGGCCGAGGCTTCGCCTCGGCAAGGGGGTGCTGCCTCCAAACCCCCTGTATGTTTCTGAAAGAATGGCACCCTGGGCGCTGCGGTTGTTTGCAGCGCTTATTGCCAAGCCGGGGTAGAAGCAATACCGCCTTTTCAACTATGTGCCGGGTCTCGCTAATATCCAACCGTAAATCGCTGCCCCCAGATGATTAACGCCCGCAAGCCGCTCTGCGCAGCGCCGGCAAGCACATGCTCCGTCAATGCAACCAGCTGCATTTCCCGCCCTTCTGGCGGGCGCAACGCGCTAATAACCATATCTTGCCCCGCGGCCAATTCGACAACATCCCGCACCCGCTCGATATTCATTAATTTTGGCCGGGCAGATTCTGGCAGGTTTTTCTTCTGAGCAGGGCTGCGCAACACCGCAGTTACCTCATGTCCGCGCTGGCAGGCCTCCCGCACGATCCGCAGCCCCACATCTCCGGCGGCAACCCAATACAAGTATTTTCACGACTGTATTCCTCTGTTATTGCCAAATGGTTTGAGTGTGGGGCCGCCGCGCGGTTTGCTTGTCATACACGCCTGTGGATGACCCAAAGCGCGCCGCTTCACAGGCTTTTGCCAGGTCGCTTTTGGCTGAGCCAGACGCCGAGCAGCACCAGCATCATCCCCAGCCCCTGTGCTGTATTCAAAACCTGCCCAAGCACCCCCCAGCCCAGTAAAGCTGCGGTAACCGGGCTGAACAGGCCAAGTGTCGAAACCACGTTGGGTGGCAATTTTGCCACCCCGCGAAACCAGATGGCATAGGTGAGCGCCGCCCCGATCAGGCCAAGATAAAGCAAGCCGGCCATATTGCGCATGCTCAACCCCGGCAGTGCCGGCTCAATAATAACCGCAATGGGCAGCAGGATCAGGCCGCCCGCCGTGAGTTGCCATGCGGTGAAGGTGAGTAATGGCACATCGGGTTGCCATTTTTTGCTAAGCACCGTGCCTGCCGCCATCGAAAGCGCGCCGCCCAGCCCGGCCAATACCCCGAGCGGATCAAGCGCGGTTATGGGTGCCAGCACCAGCAAGGCCACCCCCGCCAAGCCCGCAAACCCGGCCAATACAGCCATTATGCGAATGTTGCTTCCCATGAAAAGCCGCGCCAGCAATATAACGATCAACGGCTGTGTTGCCCCCATTGTTGCCGCCACGCCCCCCGGCAAGCGATACGCGGCCACAAACAATAAAACCCAGAAGATCGAAAAATTCAAAGCGCCGAGAAGCGCAATGCGCCCAATCCACACCCCTTTGGGCAGGCGGCGGCAGAGCAGCAGCAATATCAACCCCGCTGGCAAGGCGCGCAGCAGGGCAAGGGTGATCGGGTATCCGGCGGGCAACAGCTCGGTGGTGACCAAATAGGTGCTCCCCCAAACCGCCGGGGCAATCGCTGTTATCAGCATATCAAATTTGCGGGGCATTGGCTTTCCTTTATCTTGACATCAAGGTATATCAATTAACCTTGACGTCAAGATAAAACTTGCTACCAAGGAAGAATGGATCACGTAGATAAGATTATCAGCCAATGGGAAAAACAGCGCGCCGACATCAACACGGCCCCCATGGCCTTGATTGGCCGCATAAAAAGGGTGTCGGCTTTTTTTAGCGCCGAAATGGGCCGAACCTTCGACCAGCACGGGCTAAATGCTGCCAGCTTTGATATGCTGGCCACCCTGCGGCGCAGCGGCGCGCCTTATGCGCTTTCTCCAAGCCGATTGATGGAGGAAACAATGGTAACCTCGGGCACAATGACCAACCGGATAGACCAACTGGTAAAGGCCGAATTGGTCAAGCGTATCCGCAACCCAAAAGACGGGCGCGGTTTTTTGATCTCGCTCACCGAGCGGGGGTTTAAGGTGATAGAAAAAGCCCTCACCGACCATGTAAAAACCCAAAAGAGGCTGGTTGAAAACCTGTCAGCCAGCCAATATGAAAACCTGAACAAGGCGCTGAAACAACTGTTGGAGCCCTTTGAAGCGATGCGGTGATTTACCGTTATCCGCCGCGCTTCTTGCCGCGCAGGCTTACCCCGGGGCTGTTTGGCCCGCGATGGCTGCGCGCCCGTGGGCCTGTTGGCTTTGGCCCCGGGCGCCTGGCTTGCGGCTCGCGCTTGAGGCCGAGCTGGTCCCGCAATATTTTCGGGCGGATTTCCTCAACCGCGCCGCGCGCCAGATCGCCAAGCTGAAACGGGCCGTAAGATACCCGGATCAACCGGTTCACCATCAGCCCCACTTCCTCCAGTGCGCGGCGGATTTCGCGGTTCTTGCCTTCGCGCAGCCCGATTGTCAGCCACACATTCGCGCCCATCTGCTTGTCAAACTCCACGCTCATAGGTTGAAACTGCTCACTGCCGACCGTCATGCCCTCGCGCAATGGCCTGATTCGCTGGTCCGAGACAACCCCGTTGGCCCGCACCCGGTATTTGCGCACCCAGCCGGTGGAGGGCAGCTCCAGCCGGCGCTTCAACTCGCCATCATTGGTGAGCAGCAACAGCCCCTCGGAGGTCAGGTCCAGCCGGCCAACGCTCATCACCCGGGGCAAATCGGGGGGCAGCCGGTCAAAAACCGTGGCGCGGCCCTTTTCGTCCCGCGCCGAGGTGACCAGCCCCGAGGGTTTGTGATAGCGCCAAAGCCGCGCTGGCTCGGGCGCGGCCACGGGCTTGCCATCAACCAGTATCGTATCGGCCTCATGCACATTCAGCGCCGGTGAATCGAGCTTTTTGCCGTTCACGCTCACCCTGCCGGCTTCGATCATCCGCTCAACCTCGCGGCGCGAGGCCACCCCGGCGCGGGCCAGCCGCTTGGCGATCCGCTCGCCCTTTTTCACATCTTTTTCCATGCTTGCGGGCATATACCCTTGCGCGCGCCTTGCATAGGGGCGAATATTGCCCATGAGCAATTTCACCAGCTTCATGGATGTGGCCCTGAATGAGGCCAAAGCCGCCGCCACGCGCCAAGAGGTGCCGGTGGGCGCGGTGATTGTGCAGCACGGGCGCATTATCGCTCAAGCCGGAAACCGCACCCGAGAGCTGCAAGACCCCACCGCCCATGCCGAAATGCTGGTGATCCGCGCCGCTTGCGCCCAGCTTGGCGAGCGCCTGCCGGATTGCGACCTTTATGTGACCCTGGAGCCTTGCCCGATGTGCGCCAGCGCTCTCAGCCATGCGCGTATCGCGCGGCTATATTACGGCGCGAGTGACCCGAAATCAGGCGGGGTGGAGCAAGGCCCGCGCCTGTTCAGCCACCCGCAATGCCACCACAAGCCAGAGGTCTACGGCGGCGTGGGGGAGGGTATGGCCTCGGCGCTTTTGAAGGGGTTTTTCGGGAGGCGACGGAGGTGAGACCCTTAGGGAGTTCAACCGCGACAGTTCGCACAGATTCTACAAGACGGGCGGGTGTATGATGCCATCGCTCGGTTTTAGCCGCGGGCCGCGCGGGCCTTCTTCACCCGGGTGCATTCGCGCTCATCCGCAATAGGATGAATCACAAATCAAGCCTCCTGAAAGCCCTATTGCGATTCAACGTGATCTGGAAACGCTTCAGGCCGAAAAATCTGCACTTTTCTCATAGACCGCCGAGCGTAAGCGAGGCTTTCGTCGTCGCCAGACACTGTTCAGCTTTGCTGATAAAGTGCCTTTTCCGAGTGGGGGCTTGCCCCCGCAGAGGAAAAGGCAAGCTTGCCGGAAGGTCAGCGAATTTACTGCAGCGCCGCGGCGCGCGCCCGGCTCGGGGAGCAAAGGCGGGGCTGCGCCCCTGTTTGCCCCCCTCGCCGGGCGCGTGCCTCGCCTGGGGCTCGGCAGGGCATTAGGCTTGCATTTCAGCTCGGATTTGCTGACGTAGCATGTCGATCGGGATTTTTTTACCGTCGCGCTTATAGCTCCAATAGGTCCAGCCATTGCAGCTTGGCGCGCCTTCAAGTGCCGCGCCGACCTGGTGGATGGAGCCACGGGATTCGCCTGTGATCAATGTGCCGTCGGCCCGGACTTTGGCGCGATGACGCCCGTTGAGCGAATAAAGCTGCTCGCCGGGGAGCAGCATGCCGCGCTCGATCAGGTTGCCAAAAGGCACACGCGGTTCGGCCCGTTTGGCGGTGGTGACGCGCAACGAGTCAGCGTCAAATTTACGGGTATCATCAATGCGCTTCTGTGCCACCTCGCGGTAAGCCGCCTCGCGCTCAATACCGATAAAATGCCGCCCCAGTTTTTTGGCCACGGCCCCGGTGGTGCCGGTGCCAAAGAACGGATCGAGCACCACATCACCGGGGTTGCTGGCGGCCAGCAAAACCCTATGCAGCAGCGATTCCGGTTTTTGCGTCGGGTGCGCCTTTTCGCCTTTGGTGTTTTTTAACCGCTCGCCGCCATTGCAGATCGGCAGCACCCAGTCCGAGCGCATCTGGATACCCTCATTCAGCTCCTTGAGCGCCTCATAATTGAAGGTATATTTCGCACTGTCGGATTTGCCGGCCCAGATCATGGTTTCATGGGCATTGGTGAAACGCTTGCCGCGAAAATTCGGCATCGGGTTGGATTTGCGCCAGATCACATCATTCAAAATCCAGAAACCTGCATCCTGCAGGGCCACCCCGACCCGGAAAATATTGTGGTAAGAGCCGATCACCCAGATCGCCCCGTTGGGCTTGAGGATCCGCCGGGCCGCGGCCAGCCAGTCGCGCGAAAACTTGTCATAGGCGGCGAAGCTGGAGAACTGGTCCCAGTCATTATCCACCGCGTCCACCTTGGAGTTATCAGGCCGGTGCAGATCACCGCGCAGTTGCAGGTTATAGGGTGGATCGGCGAAAACCAGATCCACCGAATTGGCGGGCAGGCTGTTCATCACCTCGATGCAGTCACCGTCGATTATCGTGTTCAGGGGCAGGGTTTTTTCTTTGGTATCAATCATGCTGCTTGTGGCCTTATAGCTTATTTGCTCGTTATGGCCCTAACATGAGTCAAAGGTGATTCGGTGTCAATTTCTTTTTGAATCAAGCACTTATTTAATTTTCTTCACACAACATCTTGTGGATGGGCTTGAAGGAACGTCTATGATGTGGGGTCACGCCAAACCGGGCCAGCCCCGATTGATGGGCTTTGGTGCCATACCCCATGTTGCTTTCCCAACCATAGCCGGGAAATGTGGCTGAAAGGTCACACATCAGCCGGTCGCGGGTGACCTTGGCGATGATCGAGGCAGCCGCGATGCTGAGCGAGCGGCTGTCCCCCTTCACAATCGCACGGGCTTCGCAGGCAAGACCGGGGGGGATTTTATTGCCGTCAATCAGGGCAAAGGCAGGCTTGGTTGCAAGGGCATCTACCGCGCGCCGCATCGCCAGAAACGTGGCTTGCAAAATGTTGATCCGGTCAATCTCCTTCACGCTGGCCATGCCGACCGCCACCACGGCCTGCGCCGATATTTCATCAAACAATACCGCCCGCCGCGCTGCGGTCAGTTTTTTTGAATCGTTTAGCCCCGGTGGTATCCGGCCCGGGTCAAGAATAACCGCCGCGGCCAGCACCGGGCCGGCCCATGGGCCGCGGCCCACCTCGTCCACTCCGCAAACCGGGTCGGGGTGCTGATCCTCAAACTTAAAATCCGGCCCATTTTTCACTGTATTTTTCCTGCTGATTGCGCATATGTTCTTCCTGTCTACAAAACCATAAAGGAATGCGCCATGACCGTTATCGTATCCGGGGCCGGAATCGGCGGCCTGACCGTGGCGCTGACCTGCCACGCGCTGGGGATTCCGGTAAAAGTCTATGAGCAGGTGGCAAATATTACCCCGCTTGGCGTCGGGATCAACCTGCAGCCCCACGCGGTGCGCGAGATTTTCGAGCTTGGGCTGGAGCGCAAGATAGATGCCATTGGGGTGCGCACCGAAGAGGTGGTTTATTTCTCCAAGAAAGGCCTGCAGATCCATGCTGAAAAGCGCGGGCTATGGGCTGGCTATAACTGGCCGCAATACTCGGTTCATCGCGGCGAATTGCAGATGATGCTGCTCGATGCGGTGCGTGAGCGCCTTGGCCCCGGCGCGGTGCAGATGGGGGCCTCGATTACCGAAGTGGAGGAATGCGGCAACGGGGTGCGCTTTAATGTGGTGCGCGGGGCGGGCACCTCGGTTGAGCAAGGGTCGGTGCTGGTTGCCGCCGATGGGTTGCATTCCAAAATCAGGTCGCAGTTTTACCCCGATGAGGGGGCGCCGGTCTGGGGTGGGGCGGTGCTTTGGCGCGGCACCACCCGTGCCACGCCGTTTTTGACCCGGGCCAGCATGGCCATGGCCGGGCACGAGGCGCAAAAATTCGTTACCTATCCGATTTCAAAGCCGGATGAAAACGGCGTGGCGGTGATCAACTGGATTGCCGAGCTGAAATTCAGCCCCGATACAAAATGGAACCGCGAGGATTATAACCGCCGCGGGCTGCTTTCGGATTTTCTGCCGCAATTTGCGGATTGGCGGTTTGACTGGCTGGATATTCCGGCGCTGATCAAGGGGGCTGACAAGGTGTTTGAGTTCCCGATGGTGGACCGTGACCCGCTGGCACAATGGAGCTTTGGCAATGCCACCCTGCTTGGCGATGCGGCGCATGTGATGTATCCGGTCGGCTCCAACGGGGCCAGTCAGGCGATACTGGATGCCCGCGTGCTGGGGCGGTGTTTTTACCAGCACGGGGTCAATGCAGCGGCGCTGGAGGCCTATGAGGCGGAGCGCCAGCCCAAATGCAACGCGGTGGTGCGGGCCAACCGGCGCAACGGGCCGGATCAGGTGTTGCAGGTGGTTGAAGAACGCTGCGGCGGGGAATTTGCCCATATAGATGATGTGCTCCCCCCCGGTGAGCGCCAGTATATGGCGGCGCGCTATAAGGAGATCGCCGGGTTTGATGTCGATGTGCTGAACAGCGCGCCGGGTATCATCAGCGACGAGATGCGGGGCACCTGAGGTGGTGCGCTGGCTGGAGGCGGCAATGCGGGCGCTGGCGTGGTTTTCGGCCTTGCTGGGCGGGCTGGCGCTGGTGGTGCTGATGCTGATGACCACGGTGAGCGTGGCTGGCATGGCCGCCAGCAAATTTGGCAAAATGCTGGAAAAATCCTATAATATGGTGGTGGAGCCGCTGCTGGCGCTGAGGCCAATTCCGGGGGAGACCGAGATGGTCGAAGCGGGCATGGCCTTTATCATTTTTGCCTTTCTGCCACTGGTGACCCTGCATAAAGGCCATGCGGAAGTGGCGCTGCTGACCAATTTTATGGGCAAATTGGCAAACCGGGTGATTGACCTGCTGGCGGATGTGCTGATGCTGTTGGTGGCCGCTTTTCTGGGCTGGCGGCATTTTTTGGGCACGGTGGACAAATTCAACAATGGCGAGCAAAGCTGGATATTGCAGTTTCCGGTCTGGTGGGGCTACGGGGCGGCGCTGTTTGGCGCGGTGGTTTTTGTGATTGTCGCCAGCTATTGTGTGTTACGCTCGCTTGATGCGCTGGTCTTTGGGCGTGATGTCGAGCGCCCGGGGGCCGTGCATTGAGCAATTTTGATATCGGACTGTTTTCTTTTGCCGTGGTGCTGGGGCTGATATTTATCCGCATGCCGATCGGGCTGGCCATGCTGGTGGTTGGCATTGGCGGCAATGCGCTGGTAATCGGCAATTTCAACATGATCGCCGGGCAGCTGAAAAACCTCACCTACGGGCAGTTTTCCTCCTATTCGCTTTCCATCGTGCCGCTGTTTTTGCTGATGGGGCAGTTTGCCACGCTGGGGGGAATGTCGAGCGCGCTGTTCAAGGCGGCGGCGGCGTTTCTGGGGCATAAAAAGGGCGGGGTGGCGATAGCCTCGGTCGGGGCTTGTGCCGGGTTTGGGGCGATTTGCGGTTCAAGCCTGGCCACGGCGGCGACCATGGGGCAGGTGGCGCTACCCGAGCTTAGGCGGCATGGTTATTCGGGCGCGCTTTCCACCGGCACCCTGGCGGCGGGCGGCACGCTGGGGATTCTGATTCCGCCTTCGGTGATCCTGGTGATTTATGCGATATTGGCCGAGCAGAATGTGGCCAAGCTGTTTGTGGCGGCGGTTATTCCGGGGCTGCTGGCGATGCTGGGCTATATGCTGGCAATCGCGATATATGTGCGGCTCTTTCCCGGCGCGGGCGGGGTGCGGCAGCGGGTGCCTTACCGCGAGCGCTTTGTGGCGCTGCGCGCGGTATGGCCGGTTTTGCTGGTGTTTATCGTGGTGATAGGCGGTATCTATCAGGGGGTTTTCACCCCCACCCAGGGCGCGGCGGTGGGGGCTTTTGGCACCGGGCTGATCGCCTTGCTCAATGGCGGGCTGAACTGGCGCTCGCTGATGGGGGCCTTCAGGGGCACGGCGATGACCACCGGCATGATCTTTTTCATTGTGCTTGGCGCGGCGGTTTATAACGGGTTTCTGGCGCTGACCGGCGTGCCGCAAGAGGTGGCGCGCTTTGTGGTTGAGCAGGGTTATAACCCGTGGATGGTGCTGATGATTGTGCTGATCGCCTATCTGCTTTTTGGCTGCGTCATGGACAGCCTGTCAATGATCCTGCTGACCGTGCCGATCTTTTTTCCGATGATGATGGGGCTGGATTTTGGCATGAGTGCCGAGGAATTCGGCTTGTGGTTCGGCATTCTGGTGCTGATCGTAGTCGAGGTCGGGCTGATCACCCCGCCGGTGGGGATGAACCTGTTTGTGATCAACACGCTTGCGCGCGATATTCCGATATCAGAAACCTTCAAGGGAGTGCTGCCTTTTGTGATCACCGATATTTTGCGGGTTGTGGTGCTGGTGCTGTTCCCCTCGCTTACACTTTATGCGGTGCGTGTGCTGTTTTGAACCGGCACTTTATGCGGGTGATTTTCCGGTTGAGCGCTTGAGGGCTGAAAAGGATTTCCGCAACACGGATATTTCCACCCGGCTTTGCAACCTGTGCTTCCTGGCCATAGCCTGTTGGTAAAGCTCAAGGTTCACCCCGTGGTTGAAGCGACAAATGTCTGCCATGTGACATTTTTCGCGATTTTGTTAACGATACCTGGTAAATTTACTTTGAATTAATGCTTGTTTGTTCTATTGTGAACCCAGAGTTGTTTTCTTGTTTTGCTCATCAGTATGATCGTTGTAACCAGTAGTGGAGGTGTAAGTATGGATTACACGGCAATTCAGTCCGAAATTCTCGCGGCGTTGAATGGCCCGGGCGAGATTTTTCTGATCGCGGCGATCGGGGTATGCACGGTCTTTGCGGCGCAGGTTATCCGGTTGTATCTGGCGCGTTTTCGTGCTGACCGGCGGTTCAATTCCTACAGGCATAAAGTAGTGGCACCCTTTGTGGCAGATCAAAATCTGCGGCAGGGTGCGGCGATGGCCCCCTATTTTGCCCGCCGCAAACCATGATCTTTGGCTTGTGTAAACAGTATTTGGGAGTGTGGTGATGCAAGACCCCGTTGCCAGCGACATATTGAGAATATTCGAGGGATTTCCACAGATATTCTTCTATGGTTTTTCTGCGCTGTTTCTGGTTTTGGCCGGCTTCTTTTTGGTGAAGGGTATTTTGCGCACGCGCAGAAATTCGGCATTCAAGAGCTACCAATATGGAGTTGTGGCACCGGTGCAATACGGGGATCGTGGCGCGGAATCAGCTCCGGAAGATACCTTTGCCACCCGCCTTGAAGATATGGTTGAGGCCGAAGAAACCTATGATCTGGCACAATTGATGCCACAGGCGCGCCAGCTCGGTGCGATTGCCAATACCACCTTTCGCACCGCCCCGGTGCTTGACCCGGCCAGCGCCGGAGTGCTTTCCTTGATTGAGCAGGTGGTGCAGGAGCTGGATGGCGGGTTTCGGGTTTCGGTGCATGCCAGCCTTGAGTCGATGGTGGATCTGTCCGGTGCGGGTGCGGACAGTGTGACCACCAAGCTGGCAATGGCCGGGGTTGATCTGAAATTTGCGGTGATGGACCGGTTTGGTAGATTGGCGGTAGCGGTTGATTTTCAGGGGGATGCGAAGCGGAGCAGGCAGGATTATATCAACCGGTCGGTGGTGATTGAGGTGTTGCGCAAGGCCGGGGTCTGGTATCTGGAGATCCCGCAAAATTATTCAGATAAGGATGCAAGAGCGCAGCTGAAATCCGTGCTGGCTGGCAAGGATGAGGCAGAAGGCGGCGCAGAGGTCGCCTAGGCCGGGATTGACCCCTTGCCTCATACGCGCCGATCAAGCTGGTTTGAACAAAGGAAGCACGCTCTCTTTTGATGTGGGAGGCAGTAAAAACCCTGACATAGCCCCAAGCGGCACCGGTGGCATTTTTGAAGCAAGCTTAAAAAATGGGAATCGCGACGCCATGGCCTCGGCTTCGCCTCGGCAAGGGGGCGTGTGCGCGCCTCGGGAGTATTAGGGCAGAAAAGCCAGATATTAAGTGAAGAGCGCGTAAGCCCTGCCCCAACCCCACCCTGCTTGGGCCGTAATTTTATTAAACGCTGCCGCGCCCAGATAGGCAAAGGCGGAACAGGCGATGAAAAAGTAGTCTGTTTGGGTATAGTCCTTTCCAATTTGGCGCGGCCAAGTCAGCGCATCTTGACCCCCCGATCAAAGCCCCGTATATAAGCCTTGAGAGGATGGCGCGGGCGAACGCCTCGCCAACTTGGTCAGGTCCGGAAGGAAGCAGCCATAACGAGTCCCGTTTGGGTCGATGTCCAGCCTCTCACCTTTTAACGCCGGCCAAGGAGGGGAATTGTGATTGTTTTTCAAACCCTCCGGGCGGGTGTTTAGCATCCCCTCCAGCCACAAAAAACACGGCCCTGAAAGGGCTGCTTTGCGTTATCTCAAGGCAGGCCGATGAGCAGCCCAAGCTTGTTTGAACTGGGCTGGAATGCGCATTTTGCCGCCCAACTTACGGAGGGCCTGATCCCGCTTCGGGTCACCGACATCCATAAATCCTATATCGGCACTATGGGAGAGGGCGGAGCTGAGCGCCTGAACATGACCCTCGATCTGGTTGACCACGGTGTTACCGTTGGTGACTGGCTGCTGAAAGACCCAGAAACAGGCCAGCCGGTGCAGGTTCTGGAGCGCCAAAGCCTGCTCAAGCGCCGCAATGCCCGCACCAATCTGGATGACCAGCTCATCGCCGCCAATGTGGATACGCTGTTTGTGGTTTCTTCCTGCAACAAGGATTTTAACGTCGCCCGGCTGGAGCGCTATTTTGCGCTGGCCCATCAGGGCGGGGCCGAGCCGGTGCTGATTCTGACCAAGGCTGACCTGGCCGATGATCCTGATAAATATCTGGCCGAGGCGATGCAGAGCCTGCCCGGTGTGGCGGTGCTGGCGCTGGATGCGAAAGCGGCTGATACCCCGGCCAAGCTCGCCCGCTATTGCGGCACCGGCCAAACCGTGGCCCTGCTTGGCACCTCGGGTGTGGGCAAAACCACATTGGTCAATGCGCTCACCGGGTTGAGCCAGCTTACCGCCGATATCCGCAGCTCCGACGCCCGTGGCCGCCACACCACCACCGCCCGCTCCATGCACCAGATGCAGGCGGGCGGCTGGCTGATAGATACGCCGGGCATGCGCGCCCTGCGATTGGCCGATGCCCGCGAGGGGGTAGAGATGGTGTTTGCCGATATCGAGGAACTGGCGCTGGGTTGCCGCTTTAATGATTGTGCCCACGCCGCTGAGCCGGGCTGCGCGGTGCAGGATGCGATTGCGGCCGGCAAGCTGGATGCGCCCCGCCTGCAACGCTGGCAAAAGCTGATGGGGGAGGAGCAGGCCCATGGCGAGCCCCCCCACGAGACCCGCGAGCGCCACAAGAAGCGTGAGCAAACCTATTCCGCCGGCAGGTCTCGCGGCGCGGCCAAGCGCGATGGGCGCTGACGCCCCAACCTTACCGCACCGATAAAATCTCTCCCAGCGGTTTTTTCAGCGCTGACGCCGCCGGATAACTTGCATCCCTGGCCGGATGCCCGACCACCAGAATCATCACCGGCTTTTCCGCCTTTGGCCGCCCGAGCAACCGGTTGAGGAACTTCATCGGATTGGGGGTATGGGTGAGGCAGCTCAGCCCGGCGAGGTGTAGCGCCGAGATCAAAAAACCGGTGGCGATCCCCACTGATTCCGGCACATAATAATGCTTGTAGCGGCTGCCATCCTCCCGCTCCCCGTAGCGCTGGGCAAAGATCACGATCAGCCACGGGGCCGTGGTCAGATGCGGTTTTTCAACCCCGGTGCCCAGTGGCTCCAAAGCGCTAATCCACTCATCACCGCCGCCGCCAGCATAAAATGCCGCTTCCTCGATCTCCGCCGCCTCACGGATTTTCGCTTTCATTTCAGCGCTTTGCACCGCCACAAAATGCCAGGGCTGCTGGTTGGCCCCGCTTGGTGCCCGCCCGGCGGTGGCGATGCAGTTTTCGATCACCGCAAGCGGCACCGGCTGCGTGCTGAACGCCCGCACCGAATGCCGCTTGGCCATTTTTGCCAGCAAATCCGCCGAGCGGCGCTGCACTTCAACATCATCAACAGGCGCGGGCGGGTTCAGCGCTATCGCCTTATATTCTTGCGGCATCTTGGCCTCCCTGAAATTTTCCACCACGCTAATCCAATTTCCCCTCGCCGAAAACCCCCCGCCTTGCTATGCTGCCCGTCATGAGTGATACGCAAAAATCCTACCAGGTTCTGGCCCGCAAATATCGCCCCGACACATTCAAAGACCTCGTCGGGCAGGATGCGATGATCCGCACCCTGAAAAACGCCTTTGAGGCGGACCGCATCGCGCATGCTTTCATCATGACCGGCATCCGCGGCACCGGCAAAACCACCACGGCACGCATCATCGCCAAGGGGCTGAACTGCACCCGCGATGAAAAACCCACCATCGAGCCTTGTGGCACCTGCGAGGCCTGCATCGCCATTGCCGAGGGCCGCCATGTGGATGTGCTGGAGATGGACGCGGCCAGCCGCACCGGGGTTGGCGATATCCGCGAGATCATTGATTCGGTGCGCTACCGTGCCGCCTCGGCCCGCTACAAGGTCTATATCATCGACGAGGTGCATATGCTCTCCACCAGCGCCTTCAACGCGCTGCTCAAAACCCTGGAAGAGCCGCCAGAGCATGTCAAATTCATCTTCGCCACCACCGAGATCCGCAAAGTGCCGGTCACCGTGCTCTCCCGCTGCCAGCGCTTTGATCTGCGCCGGATCGAGCCGGAGGTGATGGGCAAATTCCTGCGCGGCATTGCCGGGCAGGAGGGGGCCAAGATCGCTGAGGATGCCCTCGCCCTGATCATCCGCGCTTCTGAAGGCTCGGCCCGCGATGCGCTTTCACTGCTTGACCAGGCCATCGCCCATAGCGCCGGTGAAACCACAGCTGATCAGGTGCGCGCCATGCTTGGCCTGGCCGATCGTGGCCGGGTGCTGGACCTGTTTGACCATATCATGCGCGGCGAGGCGGCGGCGGCCCTTGGCGAGCTTTCCGCGCAATATGCCCAGGGGGCGGACCCGATGATGGTGCTGCGAGATCTCGCCGAAGTCACCCACTGGATCAGCGTGGTCAAAATCTCCCCCGAGGCGGTGGACGACCCCACGATCAGCCCCGATGAGCGCAACCGGGGCCGGCTGATGGCCGAGCTGCCCATGCGCGCCCTGACCCGCATGTGGCAGATGCTGCTGAAATCGCTGGAAGAGGTCTCGCAGGCCCCCAACGCCATGATGGCGGCAGAAATGGCGATCATCCGCCTGACCCATATCGCTGACCTGCCTTCACCCGAAGATCTGGTAAAGCGGCTGAAGGATGCCCCCCCCCCCGCAAGCGCTGCCCCTTCAGCGCGCGGCGAGCGCGGGGCTGCAACCGGCGCAAGCTCAACCGCCGCGCCATCGCTGGCACAATTCGCCAGCTTCAGGGAGGTGCTGGCCCTGATCCAGCAACGCGGCGATTTCCAGTTGCTTGTCGATGTGGAAAAACATGTCCGGCTGGTTTCCTACACCCCGGGCCGTTTTGAGTTCGCCCCCGAGGGCGATATGCCCGCCGAGCTGCCCTCCCGCCTTGCCGCCCGCCTGCAAAACTGGACCGGCGCACGCTGGGGGATCAGCGTGGTCTCGGCTGGTGGCGAAAGCACTATATCCGAGCGTCGCACCCTTCATGAAACCGGCCTGCAGGAAGAAGCCAAGGCCCACCCGCTGGTGGCGGCGGTATTTCAGGCATTTTCCGGGGCCGAAATCCTGAATATTGAAGCCGAGCAAAACCTTGACCTCGCCAATGAGGGCATCGTTCCGCTCGATTCAGATGATCTGGATGAGGATTGGGAACCGGTGGATCCGTTCGAGGAACAAGCCTGAGATATGAATGGCAAATGATATCCGGCTGCAGACAGTTGCAAATGAGATGGGGCATTGGCCTTGCTGAACGCGGCGGTTGCCATATATGTAAGGCACCCCTGAACGAACCAAAGGAAAGCAGATGCTAAAAGGATTGGGCCAGATCGGCGATATGGCCAAGATGATGAAACAGGCGCAAAAGATGCAGGCCGAAATGGCAGGCGTGCAGGAGCGCATGGCCGATATCGAGGTTACCGGCGAGGCCGGGGCCGGTATGGTAACTGCGCGGGCCAATGCCAAGGGTGAGCTGAAAGGCTTGTCGATTGACCCTTCACTCTTTAACCCCGATGACCGCGAGGTGGTGGAAGACCTGATCCTCGCCGCCATCAAGGATGCCCAAGCCAAAGCCGCCGAGGCCGCGCAGGCCGAGATGGCCAAGGTGACCGAGGGCCTCGGCCTGCCCGCCGATATCAAGCTGCCGTTTTAAATGAGCGGCGGCAGCGAGGTTGAGCACCTGATCGAGCTGATGGCCAAGCTGCCCGGGCTTGGCCCGGTTTCGGCCCGCCGTGCGGTGCTGAGCATGATCCGCAAAAAATCGCTGTTGATGGCACCCTTGGCCAAAGCCATGGCCGAGGTCGAGGCGACCGTGCGCGAGTGCAATATTTGCGGCAATATCACCACCCACCAGTTTTGCGATATCTGCCGCAACCCCAAGCGCGACCAATCCACGCTTTGCGTGCTGGAAAGCGTGGCCGACCTGTGGGCGATGGAGCGCGGAGCCAGCTTCAAGGGCCGGTATTTTGTGCTGGGCGGGGTGCTTTCGGCGCTCGATGGCATCACCCCTGAGAGCCTGCGCATTCCCATGCTCATCGAGCAGGTGGTGGGGGGGGGTGTCTCTGAGGTCATTCTGGCGCTCAACGCCACCATGGATGGCCAGACCACGGCGCATTACATCGCGGAGCAGCTTTCTGACAGCGCTGTTGCGCTCACATCACTGGCGCAGGGCGTGCCGATAGGGGGGGAGCTGAACTACCTCGATGACGGCACGATTGCCGCCGCCCTGAACGCCCGCAAGGTGTTTTAACCACCGTCATTGCACGGCTGGATTTTTACCGTTGATTTTTGCTGATGGCTCGTGAATAAGCACTCGAATTCATAAACAGAAATACGAATCATGCCCAAAACAAGATATTTTACCCCCCTTGCCATTTCTCTTTCCCTTGCCATCACTACCCTTTCCCCGCTTTCCGCACCCGCGCAGGAAGTTGGTAATGCATCGGTTTTCGAGCGCCTGCACCTGGCCAATGCCCTGCGCAACAATACCCAATATATGGCCCGGGTTGCCTGCTATGCTTTTGCCGGTTATGAGCCGGAGCACCAGCGCGAAGAGCTGGCCCGCGCCTCGGCCGAGTTTAGCGAGATCAGTGCGGCATTGCTGGCAGGTGATGCCGAAAGGGGGATGGCACCGGAGGCCAACCAACGGGTGATCAACGCGCTTGACGCACTGCGCGATGCCTGGCCGGTGCTGGAAAACCGTATCGATCGTATCGTCAGGGAGGAGCGTATTGATAAAGGCGAGATGGCCGAGATTGATATGTTCAGCCTGAACCTGATGACTAGATCCGATGATTTGAGCACACGGATGGCCAATGTTTACAGCGAAACCCTGAACGATGTGCCGCTGATCCTGATCCTGACGGTTGATATGGCCGAGCGGCAGATCATGCGCACCGAAAAAGCCGGTAAAGATGCCTGCCTGATCGGGGTCGGGGTGAATGTAATAGAAAACCGCGCCGATCTGGAAAAGACGGTGGCGGTATTTTCGGCCACGCTTGGCGCGTTGATCAACGGGTTTCCGGGCATGATCATGGCCGCGCCGAATGCGGAGATCCGCGATCTGCTCAATGAGGCAGAAGCCGCATGGCAAGCCCCAAAAGCCTTGCTGACCATATTATATCAGGGTGGTGAAATTACCTCGCGGGAGCGGGAGGTGATCAGGCGCGGGCTTGAAGAAGTGGCAGCAAAAATGGAAATGGTCGCCGCGCTTTATGTGGCGCTGGAAACCCGGTAATCAGGGCAGGCGCAAGCGCGCCTCGCGCAGGGCGATGTAAAGCGTGGCCGATATAATAATCACCGCGCCGATCAACGTGGCGCTATCGGGCACTTCATTATAAAGAAAATAGGCGGCGGTGGCGATCAGCACGAGCCGCAGATAGGTGATCGGCGCCAGAATACTGGCCTCGCCGTGGCGATAGGCCTCGATATCCGCCAGGCCACGCACCGCCCCGGCCACCACCAGCACCAGCAGCGCAAAGCCGCCACGGGTATCTGTGGGCACTTCCATGACCGGCCATGCAAAGGGTGATGAGACCAGCGCCGTGATCACCACCGAAGAGAAATAGGCCGAAACCGCCCCGTCTTTTTGCGCCAACCCGCGCGACATGGTGAGGGCGAGCGCAAACAGCATAGAACTGCCCAGTGCCACCAGCATGGCCGGTTCATAACTGCCAAAGCCGGGCCGCAAGATCACCAGCGCCCCGCCAAAACCGACTGTAATCGCAGCAATACGGCGCGGGCCGACCCGCTCTTTATGGATGATGACCGCCAGCACTGTGGCCCAGATCGGCGCAAGAAAAAACAACACGGTGACCGTAGCCATCGGCAGGTTGGCAATGGCGAAAAACCCCAAATGGGTGGAGGCGGCAATCAGGGTGCCGCGGATCAGGTGGTGGTAGGGTTGCGAAAACCTAAGCCGCCGGCGCAGCCGCACGAAAAGCAGCAGTGCCAGCACGATCAGCCCGGTTGAAATGCCACTGCGCAATAACACGATCATCCGGCTGTCGATCTGGCCGGAAAGGTCCCGCACCGCGATGGCCATGGCGCTTGAGCCAAGCACCGATAGCAATATCCACCAAACAGCCCGCAGGTTATCCCCTGCATGGGGTGGATTCGGTTGCGGATTCGAGGTTGATTTCATGTAATATTGCCCAGCGGAACAGCATTTCTATTTTATTTGGAAAGGTCAAGCGCTGTTTTTCACGCAATGGGTGAGCCGAATAATACCCGAGTAATTTTGACAGAGACCAAATGGTAAATATTTATTGCCTGTAAAAACAGCGCATTATAAGGATAATTGCAAGGATAAAAACCATAAAGAGCTTGAAAAATTCAACCGGATCGCCTACCTATGCGTAAATCGCGCATCTGGTATGCGGTATTTGCACTTCTGCGGAGGGCAAAAATCGTCATATTGCACTGCACGCAAATCGAAATAAAGAATAGGAGCAGCGTATGTTTGATTACGTTGATTCAACGGCTTATGCCAATGACCAGGGCGCCCGCGCCCAGAAACTGTTTGCCGCCGTGGTGCTGGCAGCGCTGGACGATGCTATTGCCGACGATAAAAAATACGGTAACGGCCCGGAAGTGATCGCCCGCTGGGCACGCTCGCGCGATGGCCGCGAAGTGTTGATGTGTGCGGGTATCGACCCGAATGAGCGCTGCGTGAAAGGCATGATGTCTTTTGTTGATCGTGGTGTGCGCACCTCGGTGGCCCTTTCGCGCGAAGAGAGCGAGCGGCAGGCGCAGGCAAAAGCCGCAGCCTGAAGCAAGCGCTTTATTTATTATAAGCCCTGCCATTTGGCGGGGCTTTTATTTTTTGCGTGATTGTTTTTCCACAATCCCGGAAACCCCCTCGCGCCGCTTCAACTCCGCCAATACGTCTTTCCACCTGACATCGCGTGAGGAAAGCATGACCAGCAGGTGAAACAGCACATCGGCGGCTTCCTCGGTGAGGTTTTTCTTATCCCCCTTGGCGGCGGCGATAATCGCCTCCACCGCCTCCTCGCCAAATTTCTCGGCGCATTTTTCCGGGCCACGGGCAAACAGCTTGGCGGCATAGGATTTCGCCTCGTCACCGCCCTTGCGGCTTTCGATGGTTTTGGCGAGGCGGGTCAGAACATTGGCCATTTATAGTCGCACCGGCACCCCGGCCTCCTGCATATATGCTTTTGCTTCCCCTATCGTATACTCCCCAAAATGGAAAATGGAAGCGGCAAGCACCGCCGAGGCATGGCCAATGGTCACGCCCTCGACAAGGTGTTGCAAATTGCCCACACCCCCCGAGGCAATAACCGGAATTTTAACCGCATCGGCAATCGCGCGGGTCAGCGGCAGGTTAAAGCCGGCCTTGGTGCCGTCCCGGTCCATCGAGGTCAGCAGAATTTCCCCCGCGCCTTTGCGCTCCATCTCAAGGGCAAATTCAACAGCATCTATGCCGGTTTCACGGCTGCCGCCATGGGTGAAAATCTGCCACTTGCCATCGGCCACCGTCTTGGCATCGATCGCCACCACAATGCACTGGTTGCCAAATTTATTGGCGCTGGCGGCTATCACATCAGGGTCTGCCACCGCTGCGGAGTTAAACGACACCTTGTCCGCCCCCGCCAGCAGCAGCTTGCGCACATCCTCCGGCCCGCGCACGCCACCACCAATGGTCAGCGGCATAAAGCACTGCTCGGCTGTGCGCCGCGCCACATCATACATGGTGCCGCGATTTTCCAGCGTGGCGGCGATGTCGAGGAAGCAAAGCTCGTCCGCCCCCGCCGCATCATAGGCCTTGGCGCTTTCCACCGGGTCACCCGCGTCGATCAGGTCCACAAAGTTGACCCCCTTCACAACGCGGCCATCCTTGACATCAAGGCAGGGGATTATGCGGGTTTTAAGCATCGGTAGAGCTTTCAATTTGAGGTCTCTTGCAGCATAATTGGTTACCGTTGGAGAGGCTAAGGCGTTTTGCGTTTGATTTGGATCGGTATTACCATTGAACGCAATTGTTTCACAATCACTGCCTCAATGGTAAAACCGATCGGTGGTTCAGATAAAACGCAAAACGCTTTAGCCAGACTTTCAGCGCTCATCACTCATCGCCTTTACTGCGCTACGCATTATTGCTTTATGAAACGGCATGATTGCGGCTAGGTATATTCGCCCCAGCCTATTGTGCCGCCGCACCCATGTTGCCCCATAAGCCTGTTGATCTTTCACCAGAATAGAGATGCGAAAATCAAGGTGGGTGTCGTCAAAACCAAGGATGAGTTCATGCTCATTGCGTTCTGTGATCGGAAATGGGCCTATATTGTCTTGCTCTGCATGAGCCGTTTTAAGGCCCAAAGGGGCAACGATCAGGTTGCGAAGCCGAAGCAAGCCACGCGCCCATCCGGGGAAGGCCATGGCACGTTGAGCAGCTTCTTCCACCCCTAGGGTTGTTGTTGTGCGATAGCAGTCCAAAAAGTCATCGGGCTGTAGGCGGTTATGCAGCAGGCTTTGTTCAGGCAGTGTTGATGCGCTAACCATTCTATCGCGCCTTCAGCAGCTTCGCAGCCTCGGCCGCATCAATCGCCCCATCATATAGCGCGCGGCCTGAAATCGCCCCATTCAGCGGCGCACCGCAAGCCTTGAGCGCCCGCAAATCATCCATCGAGCTGACCCCGCCCGAGGCGATAACCGGAATACTCACCGCATTGGCAAGGGCGGCGGTGGCGGCCACGTTTGGCCCCTGCATCGCCCCGTCGCGGTCAATATCGGTATAGATAATCGCCGCCACACCGGCATCCTCGAACTGGCGCGCAAGCTCCAGTGCGGTCACATCCGAAGTCTCTGCCCAGCCCTCCACTGCCACCATGCCGGCGCGCGCATCTATTCCCACCGCCACATGGCCCGGAAATAACCGCGCCGCCGCTTTCACCAGATCAGGGTTTCGCAAGGCAACGGTGCCCAGAATAACCCGCTCCAGCCCCTTCTCCAGCCAGCGCTCGATGGTGGCGATATCGCGAATGCCGCCGCCAAGCTGGGCGGGGATGCTACAGGCCTTCAAAATCGCCTCGACCGGCGCGGCATTCACCGGCTCACCGGCAAAAGCACCGTTGAGATCAACCAGATGCAGCCATTCGCACCCCGCCTTCTGGAACTCCAGCGCCTGCGCGGCGGGGTTGTCGTTAAACACCGTGGCGCGGTCCATCTCGCCTTTTATCAGCCGCACGCACTGGCCGTCTTTCAGATCTATCGCCGGATAAAGGATCATTTACGCCTCCAAAGCTTTGCCCGCTTTTTAGCGCATATCCGCCAAGCTGCAAGCTGCCATTACGTCACCATTGACCCAAATCGGCTTTTCGCTATCATTTGCTTACCCAACAGGAGAGTAAAAATGAAAAAAATCATAGCAATAGCCGCGCTTCTGGCGCTGCCGATGATGGCGCAAGCACAGGACCCTTCCGGCCTGTGGCAAACCGCACCAAATGACCAAGGCAGATACCTGCAGGTTCAGGTTGGGCCATGTGCCTCCGAGCCGGCGCAGATTTGCGGCACGATTGTGCAGGGCTTTGGCGGCGCATCGCAAGAGAATAACGGAAAACAAATCATCTGGGGCATGCAGGCCAGAGGTGGGGGAAAGTGGAACCGGGGCAATGTCTGGGCACCGGATGATGATAAAACCTACCGCGCCAATCTGACGCTGGATGGCAATACACTGGTGGTGCAGGGCTGCGTGGCGGGTATCTTCTGCCGCTCCTCCATCTGGACACGGGTGCAGTAAACGCCGGGTTAAATGCAGTAAACGCCGGGTTAAATGCAGTAAACGCCGGGTTAAACCCCACCCTGCGGTGCGTAAAATGCAGGGTGGGTTATAATTCACCAAGTGTTGGCAACTGCGGTGCCGGGTGGTGCGCCCTTATGGTCTCCAGCGCAAAAAATTTCCGATCAGGCGCAGGCCGGTTGCCTGGCTTTTTTCCGGGTGGAATTGCGTGCCGATCATGTTGTCCCGCCCGACCACTGCGGTGATCTGCCCGCCATAGTCGGCATGGGCAAAGCGGTGTTTGGGGGCCTTTGGGCGCAGGTGGTATGAGTGCACAAAATAGGCGTGGTCACCATTTGAAATCCCCTCCAGCACCGGGTGGGGGGTGTCGATCAGCAACTCGTTCCAGCCCATATGCGGGATTTTGAGCGCCGGGTCATCGGGGATGAATTCAACCACCTCACCGGGGATCCAGCCAAAGCCCTTGGTCTCGTGCCCGTGTTCGCGCCCGAGGCTGGCCATCAGTTGCATACCCACGCAGATACCCAAAAAAGGCGCGCCCTCGGTAATGACCCGCTGCTCGATGGCCTCAAACAGCCCGCTATAGCCGCCTAGCCCGTCGCGGCAATCCTTGAAAGCCCCGACACCGGGCAGCACGATACGGTCAGCTCCGGCCACAAGCTCGGGGTCGGAGGAAACCACAATTCTATCGCCGGTATTCTGCGCCATGCGCTCAAAGCTTTTCGCAGCCGAGCGCAGGTTGCCACTATCGTAATCGACGATGACGGTGGTCATTCGCTGAGCGTCCCTTTGGTGGAGGGAATGGCATCTGCCTTGCGCGGGTCGGTATCGAGTGCCTGGCGCAAGGCCCGGGCCACGGCTTTGAAGGCGGCCTCGGCAATGTGGTGGCTGTTGATGCCGTCAAGCTTGGCGACATTGAG
>WFQA01000124.1 GCA_015487255.1 Paracoccaceae bacterium
GCGCGGCGTGATCAGCATGGGCGGGTTTGCCGATGGAAAATGGGTTGGACTTGAGGGCGACATGCAAAAAATGGCCCGCAAGGAAAAGCTTGGGTTTTTTGGCCCGACAGCCCTGCGCCTGACCGCGTGGCTGACCACCCGTTGGCCATGGTTGCACGCAAGGGCGGCCTCGATGTTTGCTTATGACAAGCGCGCATTCTTGCGCGACAAGCCCAGCAAGCTGGCATTGGCGGCGATGCGCCAGGATGCGCGCGTGCAGGATCAGGATCAATTGATCGAGTTTTTTGCCGGCATTCGCGATGTGGATATCTGGAGCCAGATCAGCAATATCAAACAACCCGTGCTGGTTTTTACCGGAGAATTTGACCCGGTGATCCCGGCGGAGAAGACCCATCGCCTGGCCAAAACCCTGCCCAATTCAGAGCTGCTGCTCTATCCGGGGGTGGGCCATATGGTGATGAACGAGCGGCGTGACGATTTTTGGCGCGATATTATCACATGGCACAAAGCCAATATTTCAGAGGTGACATCATGAACTATTCCCTACCTGACGCGCTTTATGTTGCGTTGTTTTTCTCGGCTATCTACTTTGCGGCGGCCCTGCTGACCGGCATCTGGAAATGGCGCGCGATGCTGGCTTCATCAAATGGCATGGCCCATTCCTATGTGGATATCGCCCATCATGCGGCGCTGCATTACGGGCCGTTTATTCTGCTCGCCGGGGTGCTGGCCGCGTTTTGGCCATTTGAAGCCACTCTGCCGGCTTGGGCTTTGATTGCCGCCATGGGCGTAACAATGGTGCTCTCGCTCAGCCGTTATATCTCGCTTGGTATGCGCGGCACCATTACCAACCAGTTGCACAAGCCAACCGGCTCTGCCCGCATCGGGCTGGTGTTCTTTTTCTTCGGCTCGGCCCTGCCGGGGCTGCTGATTGCCCTCGGCGCATTGATTGCGCTTTGGGCCAAGCTACCGGGCATGCCGCTTTAGGCGGCACTCCCCATTCTCTAACGTAAAGGTCAAACCATGCCAAATTTTGCAAATAATACCGAACTTGCCATCCTGCTGCTGGTGCTTTGGGCGATGTTTCTTATCACTTCCCTGGCCAGCTACCGCTCCTATCTGAACCTGTTTGAGGGCAAGCCCGCCAACAGCTTTGCCCCCACGGGAAAGGACCTGCGCCCCTTTGGCCTGCGCCTCACCCGTGCTCATGCCAACGCTTATGAGTTTTTACCCTTTGCACTGGCGGTATTGCTTTATGCGCTGATCACTGACCAAACCGGGGTTACCGACGGGCTGGCGATCTGGCTGGTGGCACTGCGGGTGGCGCAGTCAAGCGTGCACCTGGTTTCCACTTCGGTTATCGCTGTGCTTATTCGCTTTATTCCGCTTTTTATCCCGCAAATCGCCATTGTGATCTGGTGGGCGGTGCAAATGCTCTAAGTTGTGCAGAAGCTGGTCCGCCGCGCAGGCGGGCCGTATTTCAGCGGTTGCTGGTGTCGAGCGCCCGTGTGCCGGTGATTTGATATTGCCAGCGCTGCACCCCGGTCACCTTTGGCAGATCAGTGAACAGCAAGGTGGCCTTGAAATCGCGCAATTGCCCCGGCGGAGCGGTCAGGCGGGCATAGCCGTCATCCTCTCCGATAGTGAAACAATCTGAAAACGGGGTATCCTCACCGGGGCAATCATAAAGGGTTACGTCAAGATTGATCCCGGTCAGGGTGAATTCGGGCGAGCCGTTGATGGCACGGCCCGAAAGCATGGCGGTGCGCGGGCCAAGCTCCAGCTCCACGTTTTGCAGGGTTACATCCGAGATTGGAATGCGGTTTACTTCCGCCTGTGGTTCAGGCGGCACGGTCACCATATAGTAGATCAGCCCGCCGATCAGGGTGACGGCCACAATGGTGCCGGCGAGGCGCAGCTCGGGCAGGCGGAAAAGCACATAGATATAAAGCGACAGAATGAGAAAAACTTGAACAGCAATCACGGGTATTCCTTTACATGTTTTTGGCAAAACCGCCTGCGGGTAATGTAAGCGTTCATCTGCCCGGTTTCCAGTAGGGGCGTGCGGGTGATGTGTTTTGTCTGGGCTATGTGCCGTATCCTTCGGGGTTGATTTGCTGCCAGCGCCAATGGTCCTGGCACATTTGTGCGAGGGTGTATCTGGCCTGCCAGCCAAGCAGGGCCTTGGCTTTGCCGGTATCGGCGCAATAATGCGGGGCATCGCCCGGGCGGCGCGGGGCGTTTCTGGCCGGAATATCGGCCCCGATGGCCTGCTCCCATGCCCTGTGCACCTCGGCCACGCTTGCCCCTTTGCCGGTGCCGAGGTTAACCACCTCGGTGGTGTTTACCGGCTGGCGCTGCTCCAGCAAATGCTTGATCGCTTTCACATGGCCGCGCGCCAGATCCATCACATGGATGTAATCGCGGATCGCGGTGCCGTCCGGAGTGGGGTAATCGGTGCCAAATATCTGCAGGCATTCGCGCCGCCCGGCGGCAACCTGCGCGATGAAGGGAAACAGGTTATCCGGGGTGCCGAGCGGGTCTTCTCCGATTTGCCCGGAAGGGTGGGCGCCGACCGGGTTGAAATAGCGTAATATCATCGAGGACCACCCCGCACCGACCTTGCTGACATCGGTGAGAATTTGCTCGA
This sequence comes from Paracoccaceae bacterium, assembly GCA_015487255.1. GTDB lineage: Bacteria > Pseudomonadota > Alphaproteobacteria > Rhodobacterales > Rhodobacteraceae > UBA3077. The sequence goes on from WFQA01000124.1 coordinate 2,651, forward strand.
CCATAAGCTTGGTGCTGCCATAAGGGCTGACCGGCCTTGTCGGGTCATTTTCGCGCATGGGCAGGGTTTTGGGCGCGCCATGCACCGTGGCCGAGGAGGAAAACACCAGATGTTTGACCCCGTGGTGCAGCATGGCGTTAAATAGCGTAGTGCTGCCCGCCACGTTCACATCATAATAGCGTTGGGGGTGGGCCACTGACTCTCCCACCGCCTTCAGCCCGGCAAGGTGGATGACTGCGTCGATCTCATGGCTGGCAAACAGCGCATTAAGCGCGGCTGCATCGCGCACATCCCCTTTAATAAAAACCGGCGCGCCATTGCTGATGCGCGCCACCCGCGCGATGGATTTGGGGGAGGAATTGCTCAGATTGTCAAACACCACCACATCATAGCCGGAATTGAGCAACTCCAGCGTGATATGGCTGCCAATGAAACCGGCTCCCCCGGTGGCAAGAATGGTTTTGCCCATGTTCAGGCCCCGTGTAGAATATTGAGCAAGCGACGCGCCTCGGTTGATGGATTATCTTTTTGCCATATCTCGTTGGAAAAGGTGGCAAAATCGATAAAATCCCGAATGCTGCGTAGAGTTTCATCGTCCAAACCGCCCTCGGCGACCACCGGCACTTCGATCATCTCGCTCCACCACTGAAACAGTTCCGGCATGGCCTGGCTGCCATCTCCCAATGCGCCCATATCACCGGCCGGGCCAAAGCTGATATAATCCGCTCCGGCCTCGGCGGCGTTCATGCCGCTATGTTTTGAAGCCTTGCAATAAGCCCCGACAATACCATCCTTGCCAACGGTTTCACGCGCGGCGCGCACCAGCCGCTCGCCATTATGCAGATGCACCCCGTCCAGCCCGTGCCGGGCAATCAGGCGGAAATGGCCATCGATCACCACCGGCACGTCACGGCTGTGGCAGGTCTCGCGCAACTGATCAGCCGCGCGGCCTATTTCAATGGAATCAAGCGTGGAAAGCGCAATGCGCAGGCAGGCCACCGGCACTTCGTCAAGCACCGCTGCCAGTTTGGGCACGAAGCCTGCCAGCTCGATTTCGGGGGGGGTGGTGAGGTATATCTGGGCGAAATCTTGGTCGGGCATCTGGTTCTTCCGGTTTTTCTTCTTCTAACGCGAAGCGATATAAGGGTCCAGCACTGTTATGGTTAGATGGTTTCAGGCGACTAAAGGCATCCATTCAGGTTGGGTTTGGATGCGGCTGTGAAAAGGGCAGGCTGGCGCATTTGGCAGATGAGAAATACGCTCTCACCATTCCACGAATATACCACTTAACACATTGAATATACATATATATTCAATATATTCGGATGACTACTAACCTAGGTTAGTAGTCGTTATCCTGTAATAATCAGGAGTGCTTTTCACGGCGTGTATGCAGGCGCAAAACCGGTGAAATTGGTAGAGCAGGGTCAAGCCGCTTTTCTATATATGCGCTGTTGCTGAAGGGCGGGAGATTCACTAACATCCACGGCACTCACAGATAAAGGTCAACAACATGCCCCTGCCCGGACAACCCAAAGACACCCCGCTGCCGTCGCATCTCAGGCGCTGGAATTGGGGGGCGTTTTTTCTGAATGTTTTCTGGGGGCTGGGCAATCGCAGCTATATTGCGCTTTTGATGCTTGTGCCGGTGGTGAATATTGTGATGCTCTTTGTGCTCGGGGCCAAGGGCAATGCATGGGCTTGGCAAAACCGGCTCTGGCAAGACGAGGCGCATTTCAAGCGGGTGCAGCGCAACTGGGCGGTGGCGGGGCTGGCACTGTGGTTGGTGGTCAGCTGGGCCGGTTATATGTATTTCACGGCTAATCGCGATAACGAAGTGTTTCAGGGCGGCGTGGCCCAAATGCGGGCAAACCCCGAGGTGATTGCGCTGATGGGTCAGCCGATCGAGGATGGGCGGATGGTGCAGGCGCAGGTCGTTGTATCGCCAAGCGGCAAGGGCAATGCGCAGTATGTGGTCAGGGTCTCGGGGCCAGAATGCAGCGGGCAGTTGTTTATCCGGGCGGATAAGCCCAGAGGCGCGTGGCAGATTTATCTGCTTGTGCTGCAACCTGATTGCCGGGATGAGCCGATTGTGCTGGTCAATGACGCGGATTTTGCCATTCCCAATGCTGCCAGCCCCGGCGATTGATCCTTAGCCGGGCACCCAGCCGGGCGGGGCCATATGAAAGCCATCAAAGCTGAAAGAAGGGGAGACCGTGCAGCCAACCAGGCTCCGGTGCTGCGCGCGGATTGCCAATGCTGCTTTGGCACAATGATCTGGGCGTAGTGGCCTGCTAATATATCCGGCCCCAGCACGGTTTCTTTTACCGGTCCGACATCGCTGGTGGCGGTTGAAAGCAGCAATGCCGCTCCGGCATGAAAATGCCATATCTCGGTTGAATCGATCCGGTGCCAGTGCGAGCGCTGCCCAGCCTCCAGCAGATAATAAATCGCGCTGCCCGAAGGGCGCCCCGGCCCCTTTGCAATCCATGTCTGCCGATACCAGCCGCCCTCGGGATGCGGCGCGAGATCAAGCTTTTGGATGATATCTTTGGCCTGGGTCATTTCGCACCACATGCAAGAGGAGGATTCATGGGGAAAAGTGCAAACCCTGATCCGGCCGTTTATCCCCGCCCTTCCGGTCAAATGCCCGCAGCGCAAACCGCGGGCATTATTGTTATATTGCCAAAAGGCCTATTCGCCGACAACCTTGATCCGGCCTTCAACCACGCTTTGCACCCCGCCATTGGCGATGATGTAATCGATCACATCATTGGCCATCAGGTTACCATTGCCCTGATCGATCAGCACCTTGCCACCGCCAAGCGCGGTATAGCCATCCCCGCCTGCCAGCACAAAATCATTGGTGGCAAGTTTATAGACCTTGTTGAGATCAAGCGCCTCATCACCAACCATCACCTGCGCTATGCGCGCGCCAGCAGGGGCGGTCGGGTCATAAACATAGCTCATGCCCGAAACCTGCGGGAAACGGCCAGAGCCATCCTCCACCCGGCTGACACCGTTTTCGAGCGCGGCCAGAATTTGGCTGCCGGGCAGTTCGGTGAGCACGGTGGCATTGCCAAAGGGCAGCTCGGTCAGGATATCGCGGCGGGTCAGCACCGTGCCGGCCTCATAGGTGCGGTCGGCGCGAATACCGCCGCCATTGGCCAGCGCCACGTCAGCGCCGGTTGCCCAGCGCAGGGCGTCGGCGATCAGGTTGCCGATGGCCGCTTCCTGCCCGCGCACCACATTGCGCCGCGAATCCAGCACACCTACGGTTGCCCCGATTTCCACATTCAGGCTTTCATCGAGCTGGGCCTGAAACGCATCAACCAAAACCTGTGATTCCGGGTCCGGGGTGACGTCAAACGTATCAATGAAGCGGAAATTCGGCACCCAGGAGATGCTGCGCTCACCGCGCTTTTCACCCACGGTTACCGCAATGTCGATCGGCGAAAGGAAGCGCCCGTCGATCGAGGTTTCGATATAGGCGGTCACCCCGTCATAAGAGGTGGCATAGCCGTGGTCATCGCCGGAAAGGATCACATCAAACGCCTTGCTGGCGATCAGCAGCCGGTCGTTGGAGGCTTCGGTCTGCACCACACCGATCACGATATCGGCCCCTTCCTCACGGGCGGCGCGGGCGGCAGCAATGCCGGTATCCACCGTTGGCAGGAAGACAAGATCACCCGAGGAGGAAACCTCCGGCGTGGTATCCTGCGCCACCGGCACCAGCGCGACCTTGATGCCCTCGAATTCCTTGAACATGGTGTCGCCGATACCCTCTACCGGCGAGCCGTCGGCATTGGTGATATTGATTGCCGCCCACGGATAAACCGAATCCGCCATTTTTTCCAAAAAGTTTTCAACCCCGAAATCAAATTCGTGATTGCCGGGCACCGCGATGTCAAACGGCACGATATTGCTGAGGTCGATCATATTCTGGCCTTTGTCAAAGCCGGAAAGGATGGAGGGCGAGAGCATGTCGCCATCAAAAACATAAAGGAAATTCGGGTTGGCCGCGCGCTCGGCGCGGGCAACGGCATTGAGCCGGGCCATGCCGCCACGGCCACGCTCATCAGCGAAATTATAGATATCACCAATGCCGAGAATGGTGATGTTGACCGTTTGCGCCATGGCCGAGGTCATCAGCATCGTGCTGAGTGCGGTGGCCCCAAGGGCCATGGTGAAGGTATTTCGGGCAGAGAATTTCATGATTTATCCTTCCTGTGAAGATGCGCCGGGCCATCAATGGCGGGCGACTATCATAGTTTGCGCGATTCCCTCGCTAAACTCAAGTGACTTCCCCAAGGGTTGTTCTGTTTGTCCGGATTTCGTGCCCTGCCGGTTTGGCGCAAGGTGAGCAGGGCGGCTATTCTCCGGCGAATTGCGCTTCCAATTCCTCACGCCGCTCATCGGATAATTTGGCAAACAGCACATCAGGGGTAGTGAAGGCGTGGCCCGGGGGCAGGGCGCTGAGGGCCAGATCCAGATCATCGGGCCAGCCTGCACCTTCCGCATTTACCGCTGTCAGAATCGCTTTGGCCGCATCGGGGATGAACGGGGCGGAAAGCACACCATAAAGCCGGATCAGATTGAGCGCAAAGCGCACGATCGCGGCGGCATCCTCGGGGGATTGTTTATAGATGCTCCACGGCGCGGCGGTTTGCAGATATTCATTTCCCATCACCCAGATGGCGCGCAGATCAGCCGCGGCCTTGCGCAGCTCGATGGCTTGCATGTTATCCTGATAGATGGTCAGGCGTTTGGCAATCTCGGCCGTGACCTTTGCCTCGGCTGCGCCATATTCACCCCCCTCGGGCACCTGCTCGCCAAATTTGCTGCGGCAAAACTTGGTAACGCGGGAGACGAAATTACCCAGCACATCGGCAAGGTCTTTGTTTACCCCGCCCTGAAAACTCTCCCATGTGAAATTGCTGTCGCTGCTTTCGGGCGCGTTGCTGAGCAGCCACCAGCGCCAGTAATCCGAAGGCAGGATATCCAGCGCCTGATCCATGAATATGCCGCGCCCGGCACTGGTGGAAAACTTGCCGCCCTCATAGGTGAGCCAGTTATAGGATTTGATGAAATCAACCAGTTTCCACGGTTCGCCGGACCCCATTAATGTGGCCGGGAAGGAAAGAGTGTGAAACGGCACGTTATCCTTGCCCATGAACTGCACATAATGCACATCCAAAGCGCCTTTATCCTCGCGCCACCAGCGCTGCCAACTGGCATCATCCTGGCCATTGGCATCGGCCCATTCGGCGGTGGCGGCGATATATTCGATCGGCGCATCAAACCACACATAAAAAACCTTGCCTTCCATACCCGGCCATTCTTCGCTGCCGCGCTTTACCGGCACACCCCAGTCGAGATCCCGGGTAATGCCCCGGTCACGCAGCCCGTCACCATCATGCAGCCATTTTTTGGCAATCGAGGTGGTCAGCAGCGGCCAGCCCTTTTGGCTGTCGATCCATTTGTCGAGCCGCTCGCGCATGGCGGATTGGCGCAGATAAAGGTGCTTGGTCTCGCGCACCTCCAGCTCGGTGCTGCCCGAAATCGCCGAGCGCGGGTTGATCAGATCGGTTGGGTTGAGCTGCTTGGTGCAATTCTCGCACTGATCACCACGGGCGTTTTCAGAGCCGCAATTGGGGCAGGTGCCCTCGATATAGCGGTCGGGCAGGTAGCGGGCATCAGCCCTGGAATAGACCTGCTTTTCGCTGACTTCCTCGATCAACCCGGCATCCGCCAGCTTGCCGGCCAGATGCTGGGTCAGCTCGCGGTTGCGCTTTGAGCTTGAGCGCCCGAAAAAATCAAAAGAAAGCCGAAACCCCTCGGCAAGGTCTTTTTGCACCTGCCACATATCAGCACAATATTCGGCCACCGGCACCCCGGCTTTGCCGGCGGCCAGCTCGGCCGGTGTGCCGTGCTCGTCAGTGGCGCAGATGAACATCACCTCATGGCCGCGGGCGCGCATGTAGCGGGCATAGGCATCTGACGGCAGTTGCGAGCCGACAAGATTGCCCAGATGTTTGATGCCGTTAATATAGGGCAGGGCGGAGGTGATCAGAATACGAGCCATTTTTGTGCCTTTGCTTAGCTTATTTCCCCTTTACCCCAGCCCCTTGAAAACCGCTATAGCATTTTACGTTTATCTGAGGCTCATATCGCTTGATATCAGGCATAAACCGCTTTCAAACAGGTTGAGGCAAATGCCTTTGACCCACCCCCATAAGGCGATAAATCCAGAAAAACACCCCCATAACCCTTTAATTCCCCTCCTTTACTCCCTATATGTTCTTCAACGGAGGACCAATGACAGAGATATTTTTTAACGCCCAATCTTACCCTTTTTCCATCGCGCTGCTTATAGTGCTTGGCCTTTTTCTTTTAGAAATCATCTCTCTCATCCTTGGTAACTCAATCCTTTCCATTGAGGGTGACGGCCCTGAGATGGACCTCGACCTCGATGCCGATTTTGACATTGATACCGACCCGGTCGAGCTTTCCGTTGCCCCATCCGGGCTGCTTGGCTGGATCGGGGTTAAAGACGTGCCGCTTTTGATCTGGCTGGTTTCGTTTCTGACCATGTTTGGCCTTTCGGGGCTGGTGCTGCAAAATGCGGTTGTCTCTATATTTGGCGCGGCTCTGCCTGCTTTGCCGGCCAGCCTTGCCGGTTTTACCATCGGCTTGTTTGGTGCCCGCTTCATTGCGCGCCTTATCGCCCGGATCATACCCCGGCATGAAAGTGCGGCCATGCGCAAGCGCTTTTTGGGTGGTCATCATGGCATCATCACCCAGGGCACGGCCCGGCGAGGCAAGCCCGCCGAAGCCAAAATAAAAGACCGTTTTGGCAACTTTCATTACCTGCGCGTCGAGCCGCTCGACGACAAGGACAGTATCGCGCAGGGAGCGGCTGTCCATGTGATCCGCAGAAAAGACGGCATGTTTTATGTCGTTGATATCACCTGAGGCCATTGCCTCTCACCCAATATAACAAAGGAGAATAATATGGAAACCCAATCCATACTGATTATTGCTGGCACCATTGTTGCGCTGTTTGTCTTCCTCGGGCTGATCATGGCCCGGCTTTACCAACGCGCCACGCGAGAAGTTTCGCTGGTCAAAACCGGCTCGGGGGGCAAAAAGGTGATCATGGATGGTGGCACCATCTCGATCCCGTTTCTGCATGAGATTTCATATGTAAACATGAAAACCCTGCGCCTCGAGGTGGCCCGCAA
>WFQA01000125.1 GCA_015487255.1 Paracoccaceae bacterium
CTGCCGGTGGTGCGCCGGGCCGAAATGCTGGCCGAGCTGATGCGGCTGAAAAGCAATATCGCCGTGGCCGGGACCCATGGCAAAACCACCACCACCTCGATGGTTGCTGCATTGCTGTATGGCGGCGGCATGGACCCGACGGTGATCAATGGCGGCATTATCCATGCTTACGGCTCCAACGCGCGCATGGGCAGTGGCGAGTGGATGGTGGTCGAGGCTGACGAGAGCGATGGCACGTTTAACCGGCTGCCGGCCACGGTGGTGGTGATCACCAATATCGACCCCGAGCACCTCGACCATTACGGCAGTTTTGATGCGCTGCGCGATGCGTTTTACACTTTTGTTGGCAATATCCCGTTTTACGGCGTGGCGGTGTGCTGCATTGATCACCCCGAGGTGCAGGCGCTTGTGGGCCGGATCACCGACCGCCGGGTGCTGACCTACGGGTTTAGTCCGCAAGCCGATGTGCGGGTGAAAAACCTGCGCTATGAGGCGGGCAAGGCCTATTTTGACGTGGCGATGAAGGTCGGGCGGATCGAGGGGCTGGAATTGCCGATGCCGGGTGATCACAATGTGCTCAACGCCACTGCGGCCATTGCAACGGCGCTGCATCTTGGGGTTTCGGGCGAGGCGATCAGGGCCGCGCTCAAGGCTTTTGGCGGGGTGAACCGGCGCTTTACCAGAGTGGCGGAGCTGGACGGGGTGACGATCATTGACGATTACGCCCACCATCCGGTGGAAATTGCCGCCGTGCTGAAAGCGGCGCGCGAAAGCTGCGCCGGACGGGTGATTGCGGTGCATCAGCCGCACAGGTATTCGCGGCTGGCGGGCCTTTTCGAGGGGTTTTGCGCCAGTTTCAACGATGCGGATGTGGCCGCGATTGCCCCGGTTTTTGCCGCCGGAGAAGCCCCGATTGCCGGGGTGGACCACGTAACCCTTGCCGCCGGGCTGGTTACGCACGGCCATAAACAGGCAACCACGATCGAGGGCGAGGCCGGGCTTGCCGCGCTGGTCAAGGCCGAGGCGAGGCCGGGTGACATGGTGGTCTGCCTCGGGGCGGGCACGATATCCGCCTGGGCCAACGGGCTGCCCGATGCTTTGAAATGAGCAGCTTTATCGCCGCGTGTATCTGGGCGATTTCGGCCAATGTCATCGCGGTGATCCCATGGGCGCAGCCTTACCGGCTGCACTGGAATCTGGCGCGGCTGCTGGTGCTGGCCCTGCCGGTGGTGCTCTATTATATCGGCCGGCAGCACGGGGTGTTTTGGCAGTTGGCGGCGCTGATGGTTGCGGTTTTCCAGTTGCGGCTTATGCTGCGGCATATGTTTAATCAGGCAATGGAAAAATGGCGGGCGCGGTGAGTGCGCTATTGGCTGCCGGGCTATGGGCGCTGGCGGTCAACCTTGTGGCGATGCTGCCCCATAACCGGCTGCACTTTTCGCTTGGGTTTGTGCTGCTGCTGTGCTTTCCCTTTGTGCTGTGGCTGGTGGCGCAGGCTTTTGGCGGCTGGGCGGTGTTTGGGATTGTGCTGGTCGGGGTGTCGCTTTATCGCTTGCCCTTGATTTACTATATAAAGAAAGCGCTGGGAAAACATGAGCCTGATTGACAAAATGCCCAAAACCGAAGGCCGCCTGGTGCCAGATCGCGCGCTGGACAGCCTGAGCTGGCTGCGGGTTGGCGGCCCGGCCGAAGTGCTGTTTACGCCCCTGCACATGGCCGATCTGGCGGCATTCATGAAGGCGCTGCCCGCCGAAATCCCCGTGCTGCCGATCGGGGTGTGCTCTAACCTGATCATCCGGGATGGCGGCATCAGGGGGGTGGTGGTGCGCCTTGGCCCGCGCTTTAACGGCTTTGAGGTGCTGAAGGGGGGCGAGGTGCGGGTCGGCGCCTCGGCACTGGATGCGCAGGTGGCGAAAAAGGCCGCCGAGGCCGGGGTTGATCTGGCGTTTCTGCGCACGATCCCGGGCAGCATTGGTGGGGCGATCAAGATGAATGCGGGCTGCTATGGCAGCTATATCGCGGATGTGTTTGTGCGCGCCACGGCGGTGACGCGCCAAGGGAAAATCGTGACGCTCAAGCCCGATGATATGGGCTTTGGCTATCGGGAGTCCGGCCTGCCGGATGATACGACGATTGTGCAGGCCATCCTGCGCGGCCCCCTCGGTACCCCCGCCGAGATCGAGGCCAAAATGCAGGCGGCGCTTGAAAGCCGCGCCGCCAGCCAGCCGGTGGATGAGCGCTCGTGTGGCTCGACCTTTCGCAACCCTGCCGGTTTTTCCTCGACCGGCGAGGCCGATGATGTGCATGACCTGAAAGCATGGAAGCTCATAGATGAGGCGGGCCTGCGCGGCGCGCGCCTTGGCGGGGCGCAGATGAGCGAGATGCACCCGAATTTTATGATCAACGCAGGCGGGGCGAGCGCGGCGGACCTTGAAGGGCTGGGGGAGATGGTGCGGGATAAGGTGCGGGCAAAGCACGGGATCGAGCTGGAATGGGAGATTAAGCGGGTGGGGGATGGTTGAGAACGGTAGCGAAAAAAAGTGGTATGCAAAGCTGATTGAGTTTGACCCCGGGATAGCCTCTCTAAAGCGAAGCCTAATACTGTTATTGTTGTGGTTCTTGACTGTTGGAGCAATGCTACTTGTCTATACGATTTATAGCTATATTAATTTTGGGCGCACGTTCTCTGAGTTTTGTGATACAACGGGGCGTTATTCATATGAACAATGTGAATGCGCAGGAAGTAGTATAAAACAGCAGATAAATTTTCCTGATTTTGTATATTTTGTGTTTTGGCAGCAGGATCGTCTGGAGCCTGAGAGCTTTCTAACACAAATTTCTGATGTAGCTGTAAGAAAGTGTATTTCCGAAAGCAATGGTTAGCTGGTAGGGCGGGTTACGCAACCTTCCCCAAGAAAACTGTTCCCAAAACGAATCACTTGCGTTAAGGTGGAGGGGACGGAGAATGCTCCGCAACAATTAACCCCGAAAACGGGGCTTTGAGGTGGCTATGTCGAGCAGGACAGTTAGCCGCATCGCAGTTTTGATGGGTGGCACTTCGGCTGAGCGCGAGGTGTCGCTGGTGTCAGGCTTGGCCTGTGCGGCTGCTTTGCGGGAAAAAGGATATATCGTCAGCGAGATCGACGCCGGGGCGGATCTGGCCGCGCAGTTGCGGATGGCAAACCCGGAAGTTGTTTTCAATGCGCTGCATGGGCGGTTTGGTGAGGATGGCTGCGTGCAGGGGCTGCTGGAGTGGCTGGGCTACCGCTACACCCATTCCGGCGTGCTGGCTTCGGCCCTGGCAATGGATAAAGCCGCCAGCAAGCGGGTGTTTGCCGCGGCTGGCCTGCCGGTGGCAAAGAGCATATTGGCCAGCAGCAAAGCCGTGCAGCAAGCCCACCCGATGGAGCCGCCATATGTGGTGAAGCCCAATAACGAAGGCTCGTCGGTCGGGATTTACCTGGTGGGTGCGCAGGCCAATACCCCGGCGCGGCTGGGGCCGGAAATGCCTGAACAGGTGATGGTCGAAGCCTATATTCCGGGGCGCGAGTTGACGGTGGCGGTGCTGGATGGCAAGGCGCTGACGGTTACCGATATTTATGCCGCCGGCTGGTATGATTACAGTGCAAAATATGACGAGGGCGGCTCAACCCATATCGTGCCTGCCGACCTGCCGGCCGATGTTTTCAATGCCTGCATGGATTATGCCGAGCGCGCCCATGCCTGCCTTGGTTGTAAAGGGCTGAGCCGGGCCGATTTCCGCTGGGATGAAAGCCGCGGGCTGGGTGGGCTTTATATTTTGGAGGTCAACACCCAGCCGGGGATGACGGCAACATCATTGGCCCCCGAGCAGGCCGCCCATTGCGGCATGGATTTCCCCACGCTTTGCGCGGTTTTGGTGGAGGGTGCGGCATGAACCCGATAGTGGCCGAGCGGCGCGACATGGTGGTGCGGCATGAAACCACTTTGGTAAAGGTAAAGGCCGACCCCGCGCCCTCAAAGCTGAATTATCGGCTGGAGCGGCTGTGGCTGACGCGGTGGTTTCGCGACATGGTGCGCATCTGGCTGCCGCTGGGGGCTTTGATCATTGCGATTTATGGTGGCTATAGCAGCCCGGCAGTTAGCGGCTGGTTCTCGACGCAATATCAGGCTGCGCGCGGGGTGGTGGCGGCGCGGCCAGAATTGCGCATCGAGCGGGTGGAAATTCCGGTTGGCTCGCCTGATCTGCAACGGCAGATTTTGGGGGTGATGGACCTGAGCCTGCCGGTGAGCGC
>WFQA01000126.1 GCA_015487255.1 Paracoccaceae bacterium
GATTTTTAAGGCTTTCGCCGGGTATTTGGGGGTAGCATGCAACCATGGGTAAAAATGGGCGCAATCGCCGGGGCGGTGGGGCTGGTCTCGCTTGCCGTGTGGCGGTTTTTCAACCCCGGCCCTGAAAGCAACCCGATTATCGCGGATGGTGGCGAAAGCGTGGTGATACTGCCATTTTCCGAGATCACCTCTTTTTCGGACCTGCCCCTGGGCTGGGCGGTTGAGCAGATATTGATGCGGCCGCCAATGGGGCTTTCATGGCGCGAGAAGGACGGGGTGCCAAGCCTGCGTTGCGAGACCAATGCCGGCGGCTCGACCCTGAGCCGCACGGCAGAGGTCGAAATCGGCGATTATCCGATACTGGTCTGGAACTGGCGGGTGGATATCCCGATCTCCAGCCCGGCTGACGAAGCCACCCCCGAGGGTGATGACCACCCGATCCGGCTGGTGTTTGACATCACCGATCAGGATGGGAATGAATCCAGTTTTCAGATCATCTGGAGCAACCGAAAATACCAGCCGGGGGAATATAAATATATCGGGGGTATCCCGCAATATGTGGCAGGCGGGCTGGATGAAAACATCAGAACATGGCAAGCACAAGAGTTGGATCTGATGGATATTTACCGGGAGATAACCGGGCGGGATGATTACCCGCTCCTGACCAGGGCCGGCTTGCTTTGTGACAGTGACAATACCGGCTCGCGCAGTGTGGCTTTTATCACCGATGTCGAACTGCGCCAGCGCTAGAGTCGGAAGCCGACCAGCGAGGGGATGACCTTTTCGGCCCCGCTGAAATCCTCGTCACCGGTATATTGGCCGGGGGTGACAATGGTGCGCAGCCCGGCCCGGGTGGCGGCAAGCAGGCCATTGCGGGAATCCTCGAAAGCAAGGCAATCGCTTGCGGGCAGGCCAAGGCGCATCAGCGCCAGCTCAAACAGATCGGGGGCGGGTTTTTTGGCCTGCACCTGCTCGCCGGTGGCGATCACCTCGAAGATCTCCTCTGGCGGCTTGCCCCAGCAGCATTGGGTGAGCGCACCCACATTGGGGCGGCTGGTGGTGGTGGCAATGGCCAGGCGCAGCCCCGCCTTGCTGGCGCGCGCAATCAGATCAGCCACGCCAGCGCGCAACGAAAGGCCGCCTTCGGCCAGTATCGCCCCGTAGCGCTTGGTTTTCTGCAGGTGCAATTCCTCGATCCGCGTCTGGTCCAGTTGCGGCTCATCCGCGCGCTGGCCTTGCTGATAGGCCGCCATGCGCTCCTTGCCGCCGGTGGTTTTCAGCAGTTGGCCATAAAGCGCCACATCCCAGTGCCAATCCATGCCATTGGCCTGAAATGTGTCATTAAAGGCCTGGCGGTGGGCTTCTTCGGTCTCCGCCAAGGTGCCGTCCACGTCAAAAATCAACGCCTTGGTCATGGGGATTTCACAAAGCGCACGAGGTCGGCAAAATCGCCAAACAGCAGATCATGGCGCATTTCAGAGGTCGGGGTCTTGCGATACCCCCCCTCAAACAGGGCAAAACGCATATTCGCATTGATGGCGGTTTTCTCGTCGGTCTCGCTATCGCCGACATAGAGCGCCTCGCCGCCCAGCGCCTTGGCACAGCCATGCAGCGGGGCCGGGTCGGGCTTCATGCTCGGGTAGGTATCCCCCCCGGCGATAAAGTCAAAATACCGGGTCAGGTCAAGCCCGTCGAGGATCACCCGCGCCGGGGCTTCGGGCTTGTTGGTGCAGACCGCCAGCTTGCACCCACCCGCTTGCAGCGCCTGCAAACAGGCCACCACACCAGGGTAGGGTTTGGTCAGGGTAAACGGATCAGCCGCGTAAAAAGCCTGAAACACCTGCACCATTTCGGGATCAAACGGCAGGTCATAAACGGCGAGGCAACGCTCCACCAGCTTGGGCACGCCATTACCGATGAACGAGGTGATCTGGGGCAGCGACAATGGCGCAAGCCCCTTGCTGGCCAGCATTTTATTGGCGCTCGCGTGCAGGTCGGGTGCACTGTCGATCAAGGTGCCGTCGAGGTCAAAAATCACGTTTTTCATCTTAGCGCGCCGCCTCGGCCGCACCGCGGATGGCTTTTATATTGTTGCCGTAAACTTCGGGTGTATCCACCGAGCCACCGTTGAACACCGCCGAGCCAGCCACCAGCACATCGGCCCCGGCAGCGGCCATCAAGGGTGCGGTTTCAGGGGTGATACCGCCATCGATCTCGATATGGATCGGCCGCTCGCCGATCATTGCGCGCAGTTTTCTCACCTTGTCGATCTGGCTGTGGATGAACTTTTGCCCGCCAAAACCTGGGTTGACGGTCATCACCACAAACATGTCAACCATATCGAGCAGGTATTCGATATCACCAAGCCCGGTGCCGGGGTTGAGCGCCAGCCCCGCCTTGGCCCCGGCATTGCGAATGGCCTGCAGGGTGCGGTGCGGGTGGGTGCTGGCCTCCAGATGGGCCGAGATGAAATCCGCCCCCGCCGCTGCGTAAGCCTCGATATACTGATCTACCGGGGCAATCATCAGGTGCACATCCATCACGGTTTTCACATGCGGGCGAAAGGCGGCCACGGCGGGGGGACCAAAGGTGAGGTTGGGCACAAAATGGCCATCCATCACATCCACATGCACCCAGTCGCAGCCCTGCGCCTCGATCGCGCGAATTTCTGCGCCGAAATTGGCGAAATCGGCCGAAAGGATCGACGGGGCGATTTTGATGGAACGGTCCATGGTATTTCCTTTTTGCTAGCTGGCCGGGCCTGTGCAAGGCCCGGCCACGGGTGTGTTAAAGCGTGCCATCCGCATAGCGTTTGGCCATATCATCCAGCGGGATGATTTTGATCTTGCCGGCATTGCCCGCCGCACCAAAACGCTCAAAACGGTCGACGCAGAGCTTTTCCATCTCCGCCATCGCCGGGATCATGAATTTGCGCGGGTCAAACTCGGCGGGGCATTCCTTGGCCACCTTGCGGAAGGTGCCGGTCAGCGCCATGCGGTTATCGGTGTCGATATTGACCTTGCGCACGCCTGATTTGATGCCGCGCTCGATCTCCTCCACCGGCACGCCGTAGGTTTGCGCCATTTCACCACCGCAGGAATTGATCAGGTCTTGCAGCTCTTGCGGCACGCTTGACGAGCCGTGCATCACCAGATGCACATCGGGGATCTTGGCGTGAATCGCCTCGATCTGGCTGATCGCCAAGGTATCACCGGTAGGTTTTTTGCTGAACTTGTAAGCCCCGTGCGAGGTGCCACAGGCAATCGCCAATGCATCCACCCTGGTTTTGGCAACAAAATCGGCCGCCTCGTCCGGGTCGGTCAAAAGCTGCTCCATGCTCAGCTTGCCCACCGCGCCAGAGCCGTCCTCCTCCGCCGCTTCGCCGGTTTCGAGCGAGCCGAGAACCCCAAGCTCCCCCTCGACACTCGCCCCGACCCAATGCGCCATGCGCGAAACCCGCTCGGTGATATCAACATTATATGCAAAATCAGCCGGGGTTTTCATGTCGGCTTTCAGCGAGCCATCCATCATCACCGAGGTAAAGCCGTATTTGATCGCCGACATGCAGGTCTGCTCGTTATTGCCGTGATCCTGGTGCATGCAGATCGGGATATCGGGATACATCTCCGCCAATGCCTGAATCATATGTTGCAGCATGATATCACCGGCGTAAGAGCGCGCCCCGCGCGAGGCTTGCAGGATAACCGGTGCATTGGTTTTTTTGGCCGCGCGCATGATGGCGAGGCCTTGTTCCATGTTGTTGATGTTAAACGCCGGCATGCCGTAATCATTTTCAGCGGCATGATCCAGCAGTTGACGAAGGGTAATAAGGGCCATTTTATCTCTCCTGTTTGGGTGGCACGCCGGCCACCCGTTATTTTGCGGGGCGGCTTAGAGCTTGCCCATGATGACAGCATTGTCAGCCATGCGGTTGGAAAAACCCCATTCATTGTCATACCAGGTCAGGATGCGCACGAGGCGGTTATCCATCACCCGTGTCTGGTCCATATGGAAAACGGATGAGTGCGGGTCGTGGTTGAAATCCAATGACACGTTTTGCACTTCGGTAAAGCCAAGCACGCCCTTCAGCTCGCCATTGGCCGCCGAGCGGATGGCGTCGTTGATCTCCTCCACCGTTGTATCGCGCGCGGCGTTGAACTTGAGATCAACCACCGAGACATTCGGGGTTGGCACCCGGATCGACATGCCGTCAAGCTTGCCGTCGAGAGCGGGCAGCACCAGCCCCACGGCCTTGGCCGCGCCGGTGGTGGTGGGGATCATGTTAAGCGCGGCGGCGCGGGCGCGGTAAAGGTCTTTGTGCATGGTATCAAGCGTGGGCTGGTCACCGGTATAGGCGTGGATGGTGGTCATGAACCCCTGCTCGATGCCCACGGCATTATGCAGCACATGCGCCACCGGAGCGAGGCAGTTGGTGGTGCAGGACGCGTTGGAAACGATGATGTCATCGGCGCTGAGGGTATTGTGGTTGACCCCGTAAACCACGGTATTGTCAGCCCCTGCGCCCGGTGCCGAGATCAGCACCTTTTTGGCACCCGATTGCAGCAACAGGCTGGCTTTGTCACGGGCGGTGAAAATACCGGTGCATTCCAGTGCCACATCCACGCCGTCCCAACTCAGCTTGGTCGGGTCGCGCTCGGCCGTTACCTTGATCGGGCCGGTGCCGACATTGATGCTATCCCCCTCGACCACAACCTTTTGCGGAAACCTGCCATGCACGGAATCAAATTGCAGCAGGTGGGCATTGAACTCCACCGAGCCGAGGTCGTTGATGGCGACCACTTCGATATCGGTGCGGCCGGATTCGATGATGGCGCGCAAAATATTGCGCCCGATGCGGCCAAAGCCGTTGATGGCTACTTTTACAGTCATGGTATAATTCCCTCTATGCGCTGATTAGCGTGGTTGCGGCATCGGCCACCGCGCGTACGGTAATGCCGAAATGGGTGTAAAGCTGGTCAGCCGGAGCCGAAGCTCCAAAGCTATGCATCCCAATAAAGGCAGAATTGCCGCCAAGCAAGGCCCCCCAGCCCTGTTCTATCGCGGCTTCCACGCCAACACGCGGCGCTGTGCCGAGCACCCCGGCCCGGTAAGCGGCTGGCTGGGCCTTGAAACGCTCAAAGCAAGGCGCTGAAACTACAGCGGCGCGGGTGCCGGTTTCAGCCAGCAGCGCCGCCGCCTGCATGGCGATTTCCACCTCCGAGCCGGTGGCGATGATCGTCACATCGCGCGCGCCTTCTGCCTCTTGCAGCACATAGGCCCCCTTGGCGCTTAGCAGTTCATCGCTATGGGCAAGGCGCAGGGTGGGCAGGCCCTGGCGCGACAGGCAAAGCACCGAAGGGGTGGTTTCATCCTGCAGCGCCAGCTCCCAGGCCTCGGCGGTTTCCACCGCGTCGGCGGGGCGATAGACATTGAGGTTGGGAATGGCGCGAAGCGAAGCGATGGTTTCCACCGGCTGGTGGGTCGGGCCATCTTCGCCAAGGCCGATACTGTCATGGGTCAGCACATAGATCACCCGCTGGCCCATCAGGGCGGAAAGGCGGATCGCGCCGCGCATATAATCCGCGAAAACCAGAAACGTGCCGCCGTAAGGGATAATGCCGCCATGCAGGGCAAGGCCGTTCATCGCTGCCGCCATGGAAAATTCGCGCACACCGTAATGAATGTAGGACCCGCTGAAATCATCGGCCGAGACCGGCTGCATCCGACTGGTTCTGGTCAGGTTAGAGCCGGTGAGATCAGCCGAGCCGCCAATGGTGAGATCGGTGGTGGCGTTGATGATTTCAAGCGCCATCTGGCTGGCCTTGCGGGTGGCGGTTTTGGGTGCATCTGCGCTGAGGCTCTGGCGGTATTTGCGCATTGCCTGGTTGAGCGCGGCCAAGTCTGGCCCCGCCATGGCGGCGCGGAAAGCCTGCGCCTGGCCTGAGCCTTGCACCCGCGCCGCCCATAGGCCCTGCGCTTTGTTGCCACGTGTGGCAATGGCTTCCCATGCGGATTTGACCTCACCCGGTATGGTGAAGGGCGCATGGGGCCAGCCCAGTATTTTGCGGGCGGCGATGATTTCATCCTCGCCCAGCGGTGCGCCATGGGTGGCGGCAGTGCCCTGCTTGTTGGGAGCGCCAAAGCCGATGATGGTTTTGCAGGCGATGAAGCTCGGGCGCGGGTCGGCTCTGGCGGCGGTGATCGCGGCGGCGATGGCCGCTTTATCATGGCCATCCACCGCAATCGTGTGCCATTTGCTGGCGGCAAAGCGCGCCATCTGGTCGGTGCCGGTGGTAAGCGCGGTGTCGCCGTCGATGCAGATCGAGTTGTCATCCCAAAGCACGATCAGCTTGCCCAGACCCAGATTGCCGGCAAAATCAATCGCTTCGTGGGAAATACCTTCCATCAGGCAGCCGTCACCGGCGATCACATAGGTGTGGTGGTCCACCAGGTCATCCCCGAAACGGGCGTTTTGCAGCCGCTCGCCCAGTGCCATGCCAACGGCGGTGGCAAGGCCCTGACCCAGCGGGCCGGTGGTGGTTTCAATGCCTTTCGCATGGCCATATTCCGGATGGCCCGCGGTGCGCGCCCCCATCTGGCGAAAATTGCGCAGCTGCTCCATATCCATATCATCGTAACCAAGCAGGTGGTGGATCGAATAAAGCAGCATCGAGCCGTGGCCCGCCGAAAGCACAAAGCGGTCGCGGTCCGGCCAATCCGGGTTGGCGGGGTCAATCTTGATAAAACGGTTAAACAGCACCGTGGCCACATCAGCCATGCCCATCGGCATGCCGGGATGGCCGGAATTGGCTTTCTGGATCGCATCCATGCTCAGCGCGCGGATGGCATTGGCCATATTATCTTCCATGGTTCAGGCCCTTTTCGCGTTATCAGCCAGCCGCAATATCAGCGGGGTCAGGATCAGTTGCATGGCGAGGTCCATCTTGCCGCCGGGGATGACGATCGAATTGGCCCGGCTCATCCACGAGCCAGCTATCATCGCCGTCAGGTATTGGAAATCAATGCCGCGCGGGTTGCGAAACCGGATCACCACCAGGCTTTCATCCGGCGTGGGAATGGAGCGCGAGATAAAAGGATTGGAGGTATCCACCACCGGCACCCGCTGGAAGTTGATGTCGGTTTGCGAGAATTGCGGGGTGATGCAATGCACATAATCATGCATCCGGCGCAGGATCACATCGGTGATCGCCTCGGTGGAATAGCCGCGCTGGTCCCGGTCGCGGTGCATTTTCTGGATCCATTCCAGATTGATCACCGGCACCACGCCGATTTTCAGGTCGGCGTATTTCGGCAGGTCCACCATGTCGTTTTTCACCGCCCCGTGCAGGCCCTCGTAAAACAGCATGTCGGTGCCTTCCTCGAAATCGGCCCAATCGGTGAAAGTGCCCGAGGCCGCGCCCAGCGCCTTGCCCTCCGCATCATTATGCACATAGTGGCGGGTTTTGCCGCGCCCGGTCTCGCCATATTCGCGAAACACCCGCTCCAGCTCGCCCAGCTCGTTGGCTTCAAAGGAAAAATGGCTGAACGTGTGGTCGCCCGCCCTGGTGCGCTTTTCAAACTCGGCCTTCATCGCCGCGCGGTCATAGCGGTGAAAGGCATCGCCCTCGATGCTCACCGCCTTGATCCCCTCGCGGCGGAAAATCTGGTCAAAGGTGTTTTTCACCGTCGAGGTGCCTGCCCCCGAGGAGCCGGTAACAGAGATAATCGGGTGTTTGGTGCTCATTTGCTTGATCCTTAAACGTTAAACAGGCCGCGTTTGCCAAAGAGGGGGGAGATTTCGTTTTCGGGCAGGTCATGATAGGCGGCCACCCTTGTGACCTTGTCGCGCGAGCCAAAAACCAGCGGGGTGCGCCCGTGCAGCGCGCCTGGGGTCTGGTCGAGAATGCGGTCCTTGCCGTCGGTCGCCATGCCGCCGGCCTGCTCGACAATGAAGGCCACCGGCGCGGCCTCGTAAACCATGCGCAAACGGCCCATTTTATAGCCCTCGCGGCTGTCTCCGGGGTAAAGGAAGATGCCGCCGCGCGAGATGATGCGGTGGGTTTCCGCGATCAGCGATGCCACCCAGCGCATGTTGAAATTGCGGCCATGCACGCCCTCGACCCCGGCGATCATATCGTCGATATAGGCGCGGACAGGCTTGGACCAGTGGCGGTAATTCGAGGCGTTGATTGCGTATTCAATGGCGTCATTGGCAATGTTCACCCGCGGGTCCACCAGCATGAATTCCCCGTTTTGGTGATCCAGTATGAACATCGCCGTGCCGTCCCCCAGGGTCAACATCAGCCCGGTTTGCGGGCCAAAAATAATGTAGCCCGCCGCAATCTGCTCATGGCCGGGGCGCAAAAAGCTTTCAGCGGGGCCGTCTGCCGCGTTGAAAATTGAAAAAATCGTACCGATGGAAACATTGACATCGATATTGGATGAACCATCAAGCGGGTCAATCGCCAGCGCCAGATGGCCGGCCGGGTTCAGGGTGAGCACCTCGTCCTGCTCTTCGGAGGCGTAAAATTTCACTTCGGTTTTGCGCAGCGCAGCCGCGAAGGCATCATCAGCCATCACATCGAGCGCCTTTTGCTGGTCACCACCAAGGTTTTCGCCCACGGCTCCGCCTAATTCGCCGCCAAGCGCACCGCGCGAAATGAGCGCGGACAACGCCTTGCCGGTCTGGGCCAGTGCCAGAATCACCTCGCTGAGGGCTTTTGGTTTGTCCGCCAAAAAGGCGTGAAGGGGGGTGTTCTTGGTCATCGCCATGGCTTCCCGATGGTTGCGAAAAGGTGAATATGTGAGACATGGCAGAAATAGATAAAAAGAAAAATTGAAAAAAATCTTTTTTGCGTTAAACAAAACTATGATTCATCAAAAAGCAATAACCCTGAAACAGTTGCGCGCGCTGGCCGCGATTGTGGAGGCAGGCAACCTGACTGCCGCCGCCACGGCGCTGCGGGTCACGACCCCTGCGGTCTCGACCCAGCTGCGGGCGCTGGAGGCCAATTTTGGCGTGCGGATGCTGGAGCGCGGGCCGGATGGCAGGACCGCACCCACCCAGAGCGGCAAGGTGGTGCTGGCGACGATCCGCCAGATCGAAAACTCGTTAAGCAACTGTTATGACAGTATCAATGCGTTGCAAACCGGCAAGGTCGGGCACCTGACACTGGGGGTTGTCAGCACCGCCAAATATTTTGCGCCGCATATTGTAATGGCGGCCCGCACCGGGATGCCGGAGCTGGAGATCAGCATGTTTGTCGGCAATCGCACGGCAATAATCGAGGCGCTGAAGAGTAAAAAAATCGACCTCGCCATCATGGGCCGCCCACCGCGCAACCCGCCGGTGGAGGCGGTTTTTCTGGGTGATAACCCGCATATTCTGGTAGCGCCGCCGGGGCATCCGCTGGCCATCAAGCGCGACATTTCGCCCAAAGAACTGCTGGCCGAGACCTTTTTATCCCGCGAGCGCGGCTCGGGCACCCGGATTTTGATGCAGCGATTCCTTGATCGGGTCGGGGAGGGGGTTGAGTATAAAACCGCCGAGTATAAAACCATGGTGATGGATTCAAACGAGTCGATCAAGCAATCGGCCATGGCCGGGCTGGGGCTGGCGTTTATTTCCGGGCAGACGGTGAGTGCCGAGCTGGCAGCGGGACGGCTGGTAAAGATCGAGTTTGCTGGCCTGCCGATTGTGCGACACTGGTTTTTAATCCGCCGGGCGGGGCGTGATCTGCCCCCGGTGGCACGCAGTTTTGCAGATTTTCTGGTTGGGCTGGAGGGGCAGTATTTGCCGGATCCTGCATAAAACCGCCTCAAAACCGGCTATTGCGGGTTATATTTTGCCATCTCCCTTGAATTTTGCTCCAAAATCGCCGAAATGCCATGCAAGTGACTCATAAAGGGGCTTTTTGATGAAGCTGTTGACCAAAATCCTCGATCTGCTGCCGATGCACACATTGATCGTGTTTACAATTTTCATGGGGCTGACCCCCTATATCCCGTTTTTTGTCGATTCGCCGCACCTGTTTAGCAAGCTGGGCATGCTTGGGCGGGGTGAATTGAGCCAGCCGCTCGATATTTTTGATCTGTTTATCCACAGCGCCCCGGCACTGTTGCTGCTGGCCAAGCTTTTGCGCAACCGGCATTTGAAAAGCGGCGTTTGAGTGCCGGTTTGCCTTGCCATTCATCGCAACGGCGCTTAGGTTTCCGCTTGTTGAATTTTCAGGCGGTAGGTCGCCAAGCCAAAAAGGGATAGAATATGTTTGTATCAGCAGCAAATGCGCAGGCAGTGGGTGGTGGCGGCGCGGTTGGCGGGCTTAGCGGGCTTTTGCCGATCATCCTGATTTTCGGGATCATGTATTTTTTGATGATCCGGCCACAGCAGAAAAAGATGAAAGAACACAAAGCCATGGTGGCCGCACTGCGACGCGGTGATCAGGTGGTGACCCAGGGCGGAATCATCGGCAAGGTCGCCAAGGTGAATGACGATAGCGGCGAGGTCGAGGTTGAAATCGCTGACGGGGTGAAGATTCGGGTGTTGCGCCATACCATTTCTGCGGTGATGAACAAAACCGAACCCAGCGAATAGTTTTGCGCGCCCGCTACCGGGCGCGTTATTTTTCGAGGAAGCTCAAGATGCTGCATTTTCCGCTGTGGAAAAAGACCCTGATCTGGCTCATCTGCATTGCCGGGCTGGTTCTGGCTGCGCCAAACCTGTTTTACGCCACGGTGGAGAAGCACAATGATGCGCTTGCCGCGCTGGAAAGCGGCCAGATGGAAACCCCGGAGCTGCTGGCGGCGCGGGATGCATGGCCGGGGTTTTTACCCAATGAACTGGTCAATCTCGGGCTTGATCTGCGCGGCGGGGCGCATGTGCTGGTTGAGGTCAATGTGGCCGATGTCTATCAGGACCGGCTGGATTCGATGTGGCCCGCCGTGCGCGATGCCTTGCGCGAAGCGCGGGATGTGATCGGCACCGTGCGGCGGCAAGATGGTGATACCAACGAATTACGGGTGCGTATCGGCAATGCCGAGGCGATGCCGCAAGCGCTGGAACTGGTCAACGGGCTGACCCGGCCGGTGGTCTCACTCACCGGCGCGGGCGCGCGGGATTTTGAGGTGGTTGCGGATGGGGACGAGATTGTCATCACCCTGTCGGAAGCCGAAAAGATATCCACCGATGACCGCACCATGCTGCAAAGCCTTGAAATCATCCGCCGCCGGGTGGATGAGGCGGGCACGCGCGAGCCAACCATCCAGCGCCAGGGCTCGGACCGGATATTGATTCAGGTGCCGGGCATTGGCTCGGCTGAAGAATTGCTTACTCTGATCGGGCGCACCGCCAAGCTGACCTTTAATGAGGTGGTCGGGCAGGTGGCCAGCCCGGATGCACCGCCGGGGCTGGGCAATATCATTGTGCCCTCGGTGAACGAGGGCGAGGGTTATTATATCATCAAACGCGCGCCGGTGGTTGGCGGCGATATGCTGGTTGATGCCCAGACCGAATTTGACCAAAACGGCAGCCCGGCAGTTGGCTTTCGTTTCAACCCCACGGGTGCGCGGCTGTTTGGTGCGCATACCAGTGCCA
>WFQA01000127.1 GCA_015487255.1 Paracoccaceae bacterium
AGCCCGTCGCGGGGCAGGTCCTCCGTTGCGCCGGGCAGGGCATAGGCACCATTGTTGAACAGCGCATCCAAATGGCCATTACTGCGCAAAAGCACCTCCGCGACGGCGGACTTTATGCTTTCCTCATCGGCATAATCCAGCACAAAACTCTCCAGCCCCTCATCGCGCAACCGGGCGCAATCTGCCTCTTGCCGGCAGGTGGCAAACACCCGATAGCCACGCTTTTGCAGCCTATGGGCGGCGTCATAGCCAATCCCGCTCGAACAGCCGGTGATGAGAATTGTTTTTTGCATATCCGCACTCCCTGTTTTCCGGCTGGCATACAGGGAATCGCCGGGCAGGGAAACCTTCGAATTTTGCCGCAAGCGCTGCCCTTGCCGCGCGGCGCAAGTGCAACCTTGCCCCAAAGTGCAATCTTGGCGCGCCGCCATAGCCGAGCGCAGCGAGGCCCCAGCTTTTTGCGCTGGACCGATGTGGTCCACCGATATACACAACATCTATGGCAAAAAAGACAGAAAACCCCGATATCGATGCCCCCGACCAAGAACAGGGCGGCATCATGACCAGCGAGCCTCTGAAGAACGCATTGGGCGAGCGCTATCTCACCTATGCGCTTTCCACCATCATGAACCGCGCTTTGCCCGATGCGCGTGACGGGCTGAAGCCGGTGCATCGGCGCATCCTTTATGCCATGCGCGAGTTGAAGCTCGACCCAAATGGCCGCTATCGCAAAAGCTCGAAAATCACCGGTGATGTGATGGGTAATTACCACCCCCATGGTGACGCCGCGATTTATGACGCCATGGCCCGCCTGGCGCAGGATTTTGCCGTGCGCTACCCGCTGGTTGACGGCCAGGGCAATTTTGGCAATATCGATGGTGATAACCCGGCTGCCGCCCGCTACACCGAAGCGCGGATGACGCAAATCGCCGAGGCCCTGATGGAAGGGCTGGGCGAAAATGCAGTTGATTTTAAAGACAATTATGACGGCACCCTGCAAGAGCCGGTGGTGATGCCGGCGCGGTTTCCGCACCTGCTTGCCAATGGTTCCAGCGGCATTGCCGTGGGCATGGCCACCAATATTCCGCCCCATAATATCGCTGAGCTGTGTGACGCCGCCATCCATCTGATCCGCACCCCCAATGCGCGTGATGAGACCCTGGCCGAGCTGGTGCCAGGCCCGGATTTCCCCACCGGGGGTGTTTTGGTGGAGCCGCGTGAAAATATTCTCAAGGCCTATGCCAGCGGCAAGGGTTCTTTTCGCCTGCGCGCCCGCTGGGCGGTGGAGGATCTGGGCCGCGGGCAATGGCAGATCGTGGTTACCGAGATCCCGTATCAGGTGCAGAAATCCAAGCTGATCGAGAAAATCGCCGAAATCATCAACCTGAAGAAAATCCCGATACTGGCCGATGTCCGCGATGAAAGCGCCGAAGATATTCGCCTTATCCTCGAGCCGCGTGCCAAGACGGTGGATGCCGAGGTGCTGATGGAAACCCTGTTTCGCCAGACCGATCTGGAGGTGCGGTTTTCGCTCAATATGAATGTGCTGATTGATGGTCTGGTGCCGCAGGTTTCCAGCCTCAAGCAGATTTTGCGGGCGTTTATCGACCATGCGCGCGAGGTGCTCGGGCGGCGCACCCGCTTTCGCCTTGGCAAGATCGAGGCGCGGCTCGAGGTGCTGGAGGGCTATATCATTGCCTTTCTCAACCTTGACCGGGTGATTGAGATTATCCGTTATGGTGATGAGCCAAGAGCCATGCTGATGCAGGAATTTTCACTGAGCGAGGTGCAGGCGGAGGCGATTTTGAACATGCGACTGCGCAGCCTGCGCAAGCTCGAAGAGATGGAGTTGAAGCGCGAACGCGATGCGTTGCTGCTTGAGCGGGGCGAGTTGAAGGGGCTGCTTGGGGATGTGATGCAGCAATGGGCCAAAATCATCGAGCAGCTGCGTGAGGTCAAAAAGCAGTTTGCCAAGGGAGAGGCCGGCGCGCGGCGCACCGATCTGGCCGATGCGCCCGATGTGGAAGATGTGCCGATCGAGGCGATGATCGAGAAAGAGCCAATAACGGTTGTGTGCTCGGCGCGGGGCTGGATACGGGCGCTGAAGGGCCACACCGCGCTTGAGGCCGAGATGAAGTTCAAGGATGGCGATGAAGGCCGCTTCATCTTCCATGCCCACACCACCGACAAGCTGCTGCTGCTCGGCGATAACGGCCGGTTTTACACCCTGCCCGCCGCCAACCTGCCCGGCGGGCGCGGCATGGGCGAGCCGGTGCGGCTGATGGTCGATTTGCCCAATGAGGCCGGGATTGTGGCGCTGTTCATCCACAGACCGGGGCGCGAGCTGATCATAGGCTCCAGCGCTGGTGATGGTTTTGTGGTGGCGGAAGATGAGGTCATCGCCCAGACCCGCAGCGGCAAGCAGGTGCTGAATGTAAAGGGCGATGTGCGGGCAAGGATATGCCAGCCGGTAGTGGGGGACCATGTGGCCTGTGTCGGTATCAACCGCAAGGTGCTGATCTTCCCGGTGGCCGAGCTGCCAAGATTGGGGCGGGGCAAAGGGGTGCGGTTGCAAAAATACGCTGATAAAGAGGGCGAAATGAGTGATTTGAAGAGCTTCAACCTGGCTGACGGGCTGCAATGGCTGGATAGCGGCGGCCGCACCCGCACCGTGATCGAGCTGGCCGAATGGCAAGGCAAACGCGCCGCCTCTGGCCGCATGGCCCCGCGCGGCTTCCCGAGGGATAACAAGTTTAACCTTTAGAGGTTAGTCCATACCCCGATCAATTCTCGCTCGGGCCACGCAGCAGGGTGTCATGGTATGCCAGCAGCGGCGCGATATGGGCAGGGAAGGCTTGGAAGACATCGCCGAGAACGGGGGATTCGGGCAGGGACGGGAAAAGGCGTTTCATGGAGGTTCCTGAGTTATTCACAGACAGCTTAGCGCTAACCTGCGCCCTAAGTTACCCGATGTTGCCACACCAGAAAACAGCAACCCTGAATTGAAAGGCTCGCCTTATTCTCCTTGTGGTGTTATTCGTAGTGAATGATTGAACAAAAGACTTATGAAAAGATGATCCCTAGGCGTGAGCGCGAAAACCTCGAGCGTGTTCTTGGAATGGGGTCTGGTTATGTCCTAGATTTCAGCGACAGGACATTCAACGATTTTTTTTACGAAGCCGTTAAGATTGATCCTGATGAGAAATTTCAACTCTTTATCGGGCGCGGCACATCTAAAGCCAAGCGCCTCCGCGCTTATATCGAGCATGATAATCCGGCTACCGTCGCCAAGGTTCTGCGGGAATTGTGGGAGTATCGGGAAAGTCTGACCGATTGGCCACCCGAGGCAGATGAAGAAAAACTACGGGAAAGTTTTTTCTCCACCATTGCACGATTTGAAGGCCGTTTGGACGCAATAGATACTTCCGCTATTGAGACATTCGAACCCAGCGAGACTTTGGAGGAACTGGTTGCATCAATCCGACGTGATTTAGATGCCGCGAAACCTCAGGCGGCACTTGATCGGCTCCACGTCTATTGCATGAAGAGGTTCGCTGCTCTGGTTCGGCAGCATGGAGGTGGAGTATGTGGCAAAGACGACCCGTTGCATTCTCGCGTTGGAAAATATGTTAAAATTTTGTGCATACAGGGCAACCTGACTCCTATGTCGGAACGCATAGTACGGAGTTCTATCAATGTGTTTGAAGAAATGAATCCTGTTCGCAACGACAAAAGCTTTGCGCACGATAATCCCGACCTTGTGGAGATGGAGGAGGCGCGGTTCATCTTCGATAGCGTGACTGCTTTCCTACGCTACTCAAAGGCAATCGATGGGCGTTATTTCGAGGATTGAACAAGGCCGTGCCATTCGTAGAACACGCATTTGTGCTGCGTCACTGGATGGCGAAAATTCCCGATATAACGGCACTAACAAAAAAAGGGCCGCCCGAAGGCGACCCCAATTGTTTCTCTCAAGCGGTGTGGCTCTCGGTGATTGGCCCGAAGGGGGGCCATTCACCTGTCGCCTGCCGGTCAAAATCCTTGCAGGATTTGTGACCTTACATCATGCCGCCCATGCCACCCATGCCGCCCATATCGGGCATGCCGCCAGCAGCGGCTGCGCCGGCTTTTTCAGGCTTGTCGGCAACCATGGCTTCGGTGGTGATCAACAGGCCAGCGATCGAGCCAGCATCCTGTAATGCGGTGCGCACCACTTTGGCCGGGTCGATCACGCCGAAATCAAACATGTTGCCATATTCTTCGGTTTGCGCGTTAAAGCCAAAGTTGGGGTCGTCGCTTTCACGCACCTTGCCAGCCACAACCGCACCGTCAACACCGGCATTATCGGCGATCTGGCGCAATGGGGCCTCCAGCGCTTTGCGCACAATGGCGATACCCGCATCCTGATCAACGTTTTCGCCTTTCAGCCCGTCGAGCGTCTTGCCACCGAGCATCAGCGATACGCCGCCACCAACAACCACACCCTCTTGCACAGCGGCGCGGGTTGCGTTCAGCGCGTCATCCACACGGTCCTTGCGCTCTTTCACTTCGGTCTCGGTTGAGCCGCCAACCCGGATAACAGCAACACCGCCAGCCAGTTTGGCCAGACGCTCCTGCAGTTTTTCGCGGTCGTAATCAGAGGTGGTTTCCTCGATCTGCTGCTTGATCTGCGCCACACGGGATTCGATTTCGGCTTTTGCGCCATTGCCATCAACGATGGTGGTTTCATCCTTGGTGATGGTGATCTTCTTGGCGGTGCCGAGCATTTCAATGCCGACATTCTCCAGCTTCATGCCCAGGTCTTCCGAGATCACCTGACCACCGGTCAGAATGGCGATATCCTGCAACATGGCTTTACGACGATCACCAAAACCCGGAGCTTTCACTGCCGCGATTTTCAACCCGCCGCGCAGTTTGTTAACCACGAGCGTGGCCAGCGCTTCACCATCCACATCCTCAGCGATGATCAGCAGCGGCTTGCCGGACTGGATAACGGTTTCCAACAGCGGCACCATGGGCTGAAGCGAAGAAAGCTTTTTCTCGTGCAGCAGCACAAGGCAATCTTCCAGTTCGGCCAGCATCTTGTCAGGGTTGGTCACGAAATAAGGCGAGAGGTAGCCACGGTCAAACTGCATGCCTTCAACCACTTCGGTCTCGGTCTCAAGGCCCTTGTTTTCCTCAACGGTGATCACGCCTTCATTGCCCACACGCTGCATGGCGTCGGCAATCTGGTTGCCAATCGCGGCTTCGCCATTGGCCGAAATGGTGCCCACTTGCGCCACTTCATCACTGTCTTTCACTTCGCGTGCCGAGGCTTTGATGGCTTCAACCACATTGGATACCGCCAGATCAATACCGCGCTTCAGGTCCATCGGGTTCATGCCCGCGGCCACGCGCTTCATGCCTTCGCGCACCAGCGCCTGTGCCAGAACGGTCGCGGTGGTGGTGCCGTCGCCTGCGGTATCATTGGTTCGCGAGGCAACCTCTTTCACCATCTGCGCGCCCATGTTTTCGAACTTGTTTTCCAACTCGATCTCTTTGGCAACGCTGACACCATCTTTGGTGATGCGCGGCGCGCCGAAAGATTTGTCGATCACCACATTGCGGCCTTTCGGGCCGAGGGTTACCTTTACCGCGTTGGCGAGAATATCCACGCCGCTCAGCATCAGGTTGCGGGCTTCGGTGTCGAATTTTACGTCTTTTGCAGCCATAATATCAGCTCCTTAAATTTGCTTAGGCAATGATGCCAAGAATGTCGGATTCTTTCATGATCAGCAGGTCTTCGCCATCCAGCTTGATCTCGGTGCCGGACCATTTGCCAAACAGGATCTTGTCACCTGCTTTAACGTCCATGGCGATGCGGTTGCCCGCCTCATCCCGCGCGCCGGTGCCCACGGATACAATCTCGCCCTCGGAGGGTTTTTCCTTGGCGGAATCAGGGATGATCAGCCCGCCAGCGGTTTTCTCGTCGCCTTCGATGCGGCGAACCACAACGCGGTCTTGCAATGGGGTAAATGCCATTTTGGATGCTCCTCTTGGTTTGTCCAAACGGTGGATTTTCATTTAATAGCACTCACCACCTTCGAGTGCTAACGGATAGTATTTAGGGGGCAGGGCAGGGTGAGTCAAGGGTGGGGTGGCAGAGGGGCGGGTATTGTTGACGGATTGGCTTTTAAGGAAGAGATGGCTAAGATACTTCAGCGCTGATACATGCAGGGTTGCGAGCGATCAAACACACAATTTGAAAACTACATAATAAGACTAATATTGACTTTTAGTGTTGAACGTTCTATATATGTGCTAATCCGATGCGTGAGCGGTCGGTATTTGACGGTACATAATCCATCGGGGGGAATGCTTGCATTCCCCTCTAGTCGTTAAGGTAGAGCTTTAGCCCCGTATCCCCAGATTATATTATATGCGGACCTGTCATACTTTTGGTCAGTCAATATCTTTTGAACTTCTGAACCAAAAGGTGCATTTATCACAGTATGCCCCAATTTTTTTCGTATTATATAGTGAGAAGGATGG
>WFQA01000128.1 GCA_015487255.1 Paracoccaceae bacterium
CTAATATGCGATCTGTAGCCACTACAGATGCAAGGATTATTTCCATGGCCAAGATCACAGATTCGCGAGGATATGCGATTGGCGAGATGTCAAAACTGACCGGGGTGAATATCGAAACCATCCGCTATTATGAGCGTATCGGGCTGATGCCGCACCCGGACCGCACCGCCGGCGGCAACCGGCAATATAACCAAGACCAACTCAAACAATTGTTTTTCATCAAGCGCGCCCGCGAGTTGGGGTTCAGCATCCGCGAGATACGCGCCTTGCTGGCCATGGCGCTTGATAACGGGTTTACCTGTAGCGAGGTGCATGGCATGACCATTGAGCACCTTGCCTCGGTGCAGGAAAAGATCACCAGCCTGCAACGGCTGGAACAAGCACTAACCAGGATGGCCACTGAGTGCAGCCGGGGCGATGTGCCCGACTGCCCGATTTTAGACATGCTTTTTGAGTTGGCATGAATAAAGCGCAAGGGGAGAATTTAGGCCGAGGCACAATAAATCATCTGTTGCACATCATGCTTTAATCGCCTAAATCCGAGCCACCACAGGTCGGCGAGTTGGCGGAGTGGTGACGCAGCGGATTGCAAATCCGTGTACACCGGTTCGATTCCGGTACTCGCCTCCAATGTTTTCAAAGGGTTAGCAGGCACTTTGGAAATTTCGCCAGAGCGGTTTCACATCCGGTTTCACGTTTCCCGCTTTGTTCCCCCAGCGCGCCGCGCATCCTGAGCGGCCTGCGCACGGGCTTTTTGGCGGGCTGCACCGGCATATCTGACCACAGAAGCGCGACTCGTGTGACCGGTTACCGCCATAATCAAATCATCCGACAGCCCCAAAGCCGCCAGTTCTGACGCCGTGGTGTGGCGCAAGGCGTGGATGTCGTATTCCTCCGCCCCGATCTCCTTGCGCACTTTCATCACCGCAAAAGCTGCCGCGCGATAGCTGACAGGCTGGCTGTCGGGCTGCGAAAGGATGAACAAGCCGTCGCGCGGCGTCCGCTCCAGCACGGCCGAGAGCTGCGGCGTGAAGGGAATCCACAGATCCTTGCCGGTTTTTCCCTGTCGCACATTGATTCCCCCCTCCTCGATGTCCGACCAGCGCATTTTGCGCACATCGCCAATTCTCTGCCCTGTGCCCAGACACAGCTCGAAGATCAGCAAAGCCCGCCCGTCGGCCTTCTGGCGGTAGGTCTCGATCAAATCCACCGGCCACGGTTTGCGCGGCGGGGTTTTGCTTTTCAGCAACGAAACCCCCTTGGCCGGATTGCGCTCGATCCAGCCAAGATCAATGGCGTGTTCAAAAAGCACGCGGATCACCTGCACCAGATAGTTGGCCCAGCGAACCTTGTCGGCGTTGTCCATCTGCATCTGGATCACATGGCGGCGCTGCATTTTTGACGGATCGAGCTTGCCCATCTTGTCGTTAAAATACATCAGGCACTTGTCATATTCCTTGCGCGTGCGCGAGGCCAGCTTGGCGAACCGGTGGCTACGCTTGTAGCTGTCCGTCAGCGCCACAAAGGATCGCTTGACCGGTGGCGCGGTCCGCCCCTTCTTGGCCTCGTGATATCGAACCAGAAAATCCGGCGCGTCCGGAGATGGCAGTTTGACCCGCTCTCCGTTTCGCTCGAAGTACCAGTAAGTGCTGGAGCGGCCCTTTTTCGTGCGCAAATATGGAAGTTCAATCCTCTTCAACTCGCAAAATCCACCATGTCAAACCCGTCGTCGGGTGGTTCCTTGTCCTTGGTGATAACGCGTATTTCAGGGCCGTTGACAACATAGCCAAAGACTTCCAGCCCGGCTTTCTGCGCTGCATTCAACACACGGGCGATTTCCGACTGGGTCGGGGCGCGCAGGGTTTTCGCGGGTTCCGCCATCATCCCGCCTTCGACCAGCGACAATCACCGCCGTCCAGAATGTTCGCAGCCGCCTGCATCCAGTTGCGTGGCAGCTCGTCGAGGGTCTCGGCCATGGCATGCACCCCGAACACCTGCAGCGAGAGCAGCACCGGTTCATAAATGCCGGAATCGTCTGAAGGCAGGTCCCAGCGGCCGCCATGGGCAACCACCGCCTGTTTCAGAATTATCAGCCGGTGGCGCTGGGCGCTGACGTCCAGTTCGGCCAGCAGCTCGGCAATCCGGCCGGTATCAATTCCGTATTCGGTCATTGCCCGCCCCCCAGAACATCGAGGGTCATCAGGCCGGTTTCGGTGATGGTTGCAGATCGCTCGGGTGCCCGCCCGATCCAGTCAAGCAAGCCGTCGGCGCAAAGCTGGTCGATCACGTCACTCCGGTGTTCCCGCTTGCAGTCGGAATGCTCACCAACCCAAAGCCCGCAAAACTCGCTCAGGCCACCAAGGTTGATCGACATCCGCGCATCCTCGAGAGCATGCAGATGGGTTTCGGGAAAATAGTCGGAGGTTTCTGCTTCGCGCTGCCGGTTCATGCCACGTCCCTCCGTGTGGGCGTGTGGCGGCTACACAGGCGGTTCAGGCCCGACTGGCTGATACTCTGCCCGCGTGCGGATTTCAGGGCCGCCCAGGCCCAGCGCCGCAGGCTTGGCGGATGCCCCGCATTAGGCGCGGTGACAATTTCCCGCGCGTTTTGCAGCACCTGCGCTGTGATCGCCGAACGCATCGGCGTGAATTTCGAACTGGAATTTTCTTTCTGCATCGGTGCCTCCCTGGGTACCATGCATAACTGGAAATATTTTCCAGTGTCAAATCATTTCTGGAATTATTTTCGAGTTGTGTTTTGTGTTGACGCTCGCCATTCACGAGAACATATTGTGAACATAATGCAGATGATTCTTGGAAAGTTTATCGAATTCGCGCACGAACGCTTGCTGTTCGGCTGGTGTAATGCCACGAACACGTCCCTGGACAGGGCCTATCAGTCGGCCGTATTCAGGTTTTTAAGGATGCTTTCGCGCAAGTGCTCTGGCAGCTCCGCCAACCGTCCGCGAAAAAGATAGTCCATCGTCACGCCCCAACGCTCTGCTATAGCGTAGGCGGCTTCGGATCTTAACTGTTTCTCGCCATCGACGGTTTTTGTATAGCTGCTTGGATCGAGGCCGAAACTGTTGGCAAAGTCCTTGCGGCTAAGATCCAGCGCGTGGCGCAAAGCCTCCAGTCTGCGACCGACGCCGAGCATATCTATCCGGGGCATGTTATCTTTCTTTTTCATACCTACTAGTTGGCGTGAAATAGAAATAATTTCCAGAGATTCTTTATTCGGCCATTGACACATCGAAATTTTTTCCAGTATCAAGCAAATATGGAAGCTATTTCTAGTATTCGCGATCTCGTCAACCTGTGGCCCACCCGCTCCAGCCTTGTCGATGATCTGGGCAAAACCAGCCCCGGCCTGAAGGTCACGACCCCGCAGGTCCA
>WFQA01000129.1 GCA_015487255.1 Paracoccaceae bacterium
GCACCGAGATAGGCGCGGTTCAGGTAGATGCTTAAAATATCGTCTTTGGAGTATTTCAGCTCTAGCGCAAAGGCAAAGGGCATTTCCTGCAGCTTGCGCCAAAGGGTCTGGCGGCGGCATTCGCGCTCGGTTTTGTCGGTCTCGCCAAGGCATAAAAGCTTGGCGACCTGCTGGGTGATGGTCGAGCCGCCATTGCCCGAAAGCGGGCCGCGCCCCTCGCTCAGGTTGATGCGCACCGCGCTGGCAATGCCGCGCGGGCTGATGCCGAAATGGCTGTAAAACCGTTTATCCTCAGTCGCCACCACCGCGTTGCGCAAAAACGGCGAGACCGTCTGGGCGCGCAGGGAGCCGTCAAACTGCTCGCCGCGCCATGCAAAGATGTTACCGTTGCGGTCCAGCAGGCGCACCGAGCCGCGCGCCCGGCCATCGAGCTGGTCCTCCATCGGCGGCAGTTGCAGGTAATAATAGCCGGTCCAGAGCATGAGCACGAGGCTGCCCACAACCGCGCCGCGCCAAGTGAACCACCAGACGGTTTTGAAAAACATGCGCAGCAGCCCGCGAAAAAGGCGCGAGACGAGGTTGCGCTTGACCGGCGCTTTTGCCTTTTTGCGCGGTGCCGGTTTTTGGGCCGCGCGGGGCTTGGCGGGTTTTTGGGGTTTTGGTTTTTTTGTGGGTATTTTGGCAACCTTGTCAGCCCTTTTGGCCACCAAAGGCGGTGGTGCGGGCGTGGGTTTGGCCCGCTTGCCTGCGGGGGGTGTCGGTTTTTTGGCCATCTGGCTGCCTGTGTGCTCGTTTTTGTTTTGCCCAATCTAGCGCGCCAGGCGGGCTTTGTAGAGGGGTGATTCGACAATCGGCATATATTCGCCTTTTATAATATGCTTAAATAATAATCACAAATCTGAATTTGCCTAATATATGAGCAAATACCGGCAATCAAGTGGCTTTTCACCCGGCAAAAGCTTTCTTTTTAGCCAAAATCACCGAAAACAGACCCCAAGCGGTGCGCCCGCACCAGAACCTTAGCTCGCAAGGGAGAGAATATGAAACTGATTATTGCCGCCATCAAACCGTTCAAGCTTGAGGAGGTGCGCGAGGCACTCACAGAGATTGGCGTGCAGGGGCTTATGGTCTCTGAAATCAAGGGTTATGGCCGCCAGGCCGGCCATACCGAAATTTATCGCGGGGCCGAATATGTGGTCAATTTCGTGCCCAAGGTGAAGCTCGAAATGGTGGTTGCTGACGATGTGGCCGAACAGGTGGTCGAAACACTCGCCGCCACCGCCAAAACCGGCTCGATCGGTGATGGCAAGGTATTTGTGCTGGATGTGGAAAGCGCTCTGCGCGTGCGCACCGGTGAAACCGGCGAAGACGCTATCTAAATTAATGAGAATGAGGGAAGATTATGTATAAACTAACCAAAATAACCGGTGTGATGGCGGCAATGCTGCTTGCCACCCCGGCTTTGGCCCAAGAGGCCGCCCCGCAGATCCCCGATGAAATCGGCTATATCCTCAACACCTTCATGTTCCTGGTTATGGGCTTTTTGGTGATGTGGATGGGGGCTGGCTTTGCCATGCTCGAAGCCGGGCTGGTGCGCTCCAAAAACGTATCGATGCAGCTGACCAAAAATATCGGTCTGGTTGGCATTGCCGCGATCATGTATTACCTCGTGGGGTATAACCTGATGTATCCCGGCGATGCCTGGACGGTTAACGGCGTTATCGGTGCTTTCAGCACCACCACGCTTGAAGCCGTGGGTGTGGCCCCGGAAGATGTGGACCTGACCTACGCT
This sequence comes from Paracoccaceae bacterium, assembly GCA_015487255.1. Taxonomy (GTDB): domain Bacteria; phylum Pseudomonadota; class Alphaproteobacteria; order Rhodobacterales; family Rhodobacteraceae; genus UBA3077. The sequence continues at coordinate 1,793 of WFQA01000129.1, forward strand.
TCTGTTGGTTCGGATTTCTTCTTCCAGCTGATGTTTGCGGCGGCAACGGCCTCGATCGTATCGGGCGCGCTGGCCGAGCGGATCAAGCTTTGGCCTTTCCTGATTTTCACCACGGTTCTGGTGGCGGTGATCTACCCGATTCAGGCGAGCTGGAAATGGGGCGGCGGCTTCCTTGACGAGGCGGGCTTCCTTGATTTTGCCGGTTCCACCGTGGTGCATTCGGTTGGTGGCTGGGCGGCTTTGGCCGGGGCGATCATCCTTGGCGCACGCATTGGCAAATATAAAGACGGCAAGACCATTCCGATCATGGGCTCCAATCTGACCTTGGCCACCTTGGGCACATTCATCCTGTGGATGGGCTGGTTTGGCTTCAACGGCGGCTCGCAGCTTTATATGAACACCACCGGCAACGTGACCGATATCAGCCGGATCTTCGCCAATACCAACGCGGCGGCGGCAGGTGGAGCGATTGCGGCAATGATCTTGACGCAGCTGCTTTACAAGAAACCAGACCTGACGATGATGCTGAACGGCGCATTGGCCGGTCTGGTTTCGATCACCGCCGAGCCGCTGACACCGGGCCTGGGTCAGGCCTCGATGATCGGCGCTGTTGGCGGTGTGCTGGTTGTGTTTGCGGTATCGCTGCTTGACAAATTCAAGATTGACGATGTGGTTGGCGCGATCCCCGTGCACCTGTTTGCCGGTATCTGGGGCACCATTGCCGTGGTATTCACCAACCCCGATGCCAGCCTGGCCACCCAGCTTTACGGCATTGTGATTGTCGGCGGCTTTGTGTTCCCGGTATCTGCGGTGCTGTGGATGGTGCTGAAAATGGTTACGGGTATCCGGGTGGAAGCCGAAGCCGAGATCGACGGGCTGGATATGACCGAGCTGGGCATGGAAGCCTATCCGGAATTTACCAACCGCTAAAGCGTTTCGGCTTTTTGTTGAGGCAGTGCATCAGCCATTCCGGGGAGGCAGCGATTGCGCAGCAATGGCGTTCTCCGGAATGGCTGATGCAAATTAAAGCCGAAACGCTATAAAAGATCAACTTGATGAGATTGAGGGCCGCCGCTGGCAACAGCGGCGGCTTTTCTTTGGTGTAACCGCAAGGCGACGGCCTGTTATTCCCCACATCTATTTCCAGCGTCTGCGTGAAATCATTGCCTATGAACCGGAGCCGGAAAGCGAGAATTCAACCTGCCGGATGCCCCTGATTTCCGCCATTTTCAGCACCAATCATTCCAGGCGGTTTGCTGACCGCCACAACCCCATCAATGGCACCGGGGAATTTTAGCGCCAGGCCAGGCGGCACATGCGCCGATTTAACGGTATTACTCAGGCCCGGCTTGGCCTATATTTGCGGAAACATGAGTGGCGCTTTTACAACAATGACCCTTCAGCGCATATATCACTGCCAGGATAATGGATTAAGTGCCGCTTGCAGTCGTTATCCGGGGCGGCTCAAAATAAAGGTAGCGAAAGACAGGATAAAAGATGGCTTTATTAAAAAGCTGGGTGGCCAGCGCCAATGAGGCACAGGCTGAGTTTCCATTAAACAACCTGCCTTACGGGGTTTTTTCCCGCGGCGGTGGGCGGCGCTGCGGGGTGGCGATTGGCGATATGATCGTTGATGTCACCCGTGCCGAGGAAGCAGGGCTGCTGGCCCCGGCAGCGCAGCCGGTTTTTGCGGGCGGGGCGTGGAATGGGTTCATGGCGCTTGGCCCCGGCGCCTGGATGAGCTTTCGTGCCAGATTGCAGCAGGCGCTTGCCCTGGGCGCGGATGAACGGGCAGCGTGGGAGCCATTATTGGTGGCACAGCGGGATGTGGCGCTGCATCTGCCGTTCAACATTACTGAATTTACTGATTTTTACGCCGGCCGGCACCATGCGCAAAACATGGGAGAGATCTTGCGCCGCTCCCGCACCCTGCCGGCCAACTGGCTGCACATGCCGGCGGGCTATAATGGCCGCGCCTCCTCGGTGGTGGTTTCGGGCACGCCCATCCGTCGCCCGCTGGGGCAGGTGAAGCAGGCGGGCGCACCGCGCTTTACCCCCAGCGAAAAACTGGATTTCGAGCTGGAGCTGGGGGCGATTGTCGGCACACCATCGCAGCTTGGCCACCCGGTTTCGGTGGCGCAGGCCGATGCGATGATCTTTGGCTTTGTGCTGCTCAATGACTGGTCGGCGCGGGATATGCAGGCCTGGGAATATCAGCCGCTTGGCCCGTTTCAGGGCAAGGCTTTTGCCACCAGCATCAGCCCGTGGATCATTCCAAAAGCGGCGCTGGAGGGGTTTCGGGTGGCCCCACCCAGCAGGGAAGCACCGCTATTACCCTACCTGCACGAGGCAAAACCGGGGCTTTTTGATATTGACCTTGAGGTATGGATACAGCCCCGGGGTGCCGCAGAGCCAACAACGCTCTGCCGCACCAACGCCACCCGGCTTTATTACAGTGCCGCCCAGCAGCTTGCCCATCACAGCATTTCGGGCTGCCCGATGCGGGTGGGCGATCTGCTGGGCTCCGGCACCATCTCTGGCCCCGAACATGATGAGTTTGGCTCGCTGATGGAGTTGAGCCGGGGGGGTGAAAAGCCGATAACGCTGCCAAACGGGGAAAGCCGTGGTTTTATCGAGGACGGCGACAGCATCACCTTGGCCGGCCACGCGCAGGGGGATGGCTTTCGTATTGGCTTTGGGCAATGCAGCGGCACCATCCTGCCCGCCATGGATACGCCCGGTTGGGCCAGATAAAGGAAATGAAATGACCAAGAAATTTGCCTCGCAAGCTGATCTGGATGAGAAAAAAACCAGCTTCACCGAAATTGGCGACGGGCTTTATGCCTTTACCGCCGAGGGCGACCCAAATTCCGGGGTGATCATTGGCGACGAGAGCGTGATGGTGATCGAGGCCCAGGCCACCCCGCGCCTTGCGGGCAAGGTGATCGCGGATATCCGCAAGGTCACCGACAAGCCGGTCAGCCATCTGGTTCTTACCCATTACCACGCGGTGCGGGTGCTCGGCGCTTCGGCTTATAATGCGCCGCAGATCATCATGTCCGAGATGGCCCGCGCCATGGTGGCCGAGCGCGGGCAGGAGGATTGGCAGAGCGAGTTCCAGCGCTTTCCACGCCTGTTTGAGGGGCATGAGAGCATCCCCGGCCTGACCTGGCCGACAACCACATTCAGCGACCGTATGAGCATCTATCTGGGCAAGCGGCGGGTGGATATCATGCACCTTGGCCGCGCCCACACGGCGGGGGATGCGGTGGTCTGGGTGCCGGATAGCGAGGTGATGTTTACCGGTGATATTGTCGAATACCGCTCGGCATGCTATTGTGGTGACGGGTATTTTAATGAATGGGGTCAAACGCTGGGCAGGATCGCGGGTTTTGACCCGGCCAGCATTGCCCCGGGGCGGGGGGATGCGCTGCTGGGCCGCGAGATGGTAAAAGCCGCGATAGAGAGCACCCGGGATTTTGTTGAAAGCACCTATCGCCCGGCGGCAAAAGTGGCCGCGAGGGGGGGCACATTAAAGCAGGCATGGGATGCGGTGCGGGCTGAATGTGACCCGAAATTCGGTGATTTCGCCATTTACGAGCATTGCCTGCCCTTCAACGTGGCCCGCGCCTATGACGAAGCAAGTGGCATAACACACCCGCGCATCTGGACCGCCCAGCGCGATATCGACATGTGGGAGGCTTTACACAAATGACCGCAATACCCGAGATTGGTGATGGGCTTGAAGCCTTGAATCGTGTGATTAACGTGGGCGAAATTGCGCGGCTGGTTGGAAAACTTACCCGTTGGGTGGACCCCGAAACTTTTCGTATATTGCCCGTTTGGTATCCCGATCTTGCACGAAAGCAATCTCTTTATAAAGCCGGGTGGGAAGGCCTGCAGACAAACCGGGGAAAGCCAAAATTTGAAGGCAATACCAAAGCAAATGCCGCGCTGTCGCGCGCGCTTGGTGTGGCCAGAAAGAAGAGGCCGAATTGGACGTGCTGTCATATCTGGGGCAACGACGACACAAGCTTTAGTATGGGATATTCTGAGGTTAATGACCCAAAATACTATTCTTGCATTGCGAATATGGTATTGCTTCCAACTCCATTAAAAGCCTTTACGGATTCGGTGCCACAAATGAAGGCGGCTCTACGTTTGGCGGCGTACCGTCTTTATGGATTTTTGCCTGAGGGGAAAGCTCTACCGACCTTGCAACGCACGGGAGAGTGGTTGCCAGAAGGCTGGAACCAAGGAAAGGTTGACGGTGTTTGTAAACTTAATGCCAAAATCAGGAAATCTGCCGAAAGCCGTGCCAGCAGAATATTAAGTGAGTTCAGCGAATCGCATGGAGAATATCCACGTAATCAGGTCGAAAATGTCATGCGCTATTGGTCGGCTAAGATACCAGAGTTTAATTTTGAAGGTGCTTCATGAGCAAAATTTTCGAAACCCCGCTTTACCCCTACCTGCGCTCGCCCGATCAGGATGCCGGCCCGCCCGTGCGCCACAAGGTGATCGTTGTCGGGGCCGGGCCGGTGGGGTTGGCCACGGCGATCGATCTGGCGCAGCAGGGCATTGCGGTGCTGGTGATCGATGATAATGACCGGGTCAGCTTTGGCTCCCGCGCCATCTGTTTTGCCAAGCGCCCGCTGGAAATTCTCGACCGGCTGGGCTGCGGGGAGGCGATGGTCGAAAAAGGCGTGCTCTGGGATACGGGCCGGGTGTTTTTTGATGAAGACGAGGCTTATAGCTTTAATCTTCTGCCCGAGAGCGGCCATAAAAACCCTGCCTTCATCAACCTGCAACAATATAGTTTTGAGGAAAAGCTCATCGAGCGGGTGCGGGAGCTGCAAGCCGGGGGCGCGCCGATTGAGCTGCGCGGCAAAAACCAGCTCACCGCGCTGGCCGATAATAATGATCATGTGCGCCTTGAGGTAGACACCCCCGAGGGCAGTTATTTGCTGGAGGCGGATTGGCTGATCGCCTGTGACGGTGCCAATTCCCCGACCCGGCGCATGCTTGGATATGATTTCGAGGGCCGAGTATTTGAGGATAATTTCCTGATTGCCGATGTGATCATGCAGGCGGATTTCCCCGCCGAGCGCTGGTTTTGGTTTGACCCGCCGTTTAATCGCGGCCAGTCGGCATTGCTGCATAAACAGCCGGGTAACCTCTGGCGGATCGACTTTCAGATCGGGCAGGATATTGACCGGGAAGAAGAGCTGAAACCTCAGAACATCCAGCGGCGCCTAAAAGCGATGCTGGGCGAGGATGCCGAATTTGAGCTGGAATGGGCCTCGATTTATACTTTCCAGTGCCGCCGGATGGCGCGGTTTCGCCATGGGCGCACGCTGTTTGCCGGTGATGCCGCGCATCAGGTCAGCCCGTTTGGCGCACGCGGGGCCAATAGCGGCTTGCAGGATGCCGATAATCTGGTCTGGAAGCTCAAGCTGGTGATCGAGGGGAAAGCGGATGAGGCCCTGCTCGACAGCTACTCTGACGAGCGGGTTTACGGCGCGGATGAAAACATCCTCAACTCCACCCGCTCGACCGAGTTCATCACCCCGAAAAGCGAGATCAGCCATATTTTTCGCGATGCGGTGCTGGCGCTGTCAAAACATTTCGAATTCGCCCGGCCGCTGGTCAATTCCGGCAGGCTGAGCGTGCCCTGCACCTATGACGGATCAGCCCTGAACGGGGTGGATGTGGTGCAACTGCCCCGCGCCACCCGCCCCGGCGCGCCGCTGCAGGATGCCGATACCGGCGCGGGCTGGCTGCTTGACAGGGTTGGCAACCGGTTCCAGCTTCTCGGCCTCAATGCCGGTGTGCCCGAGATGCTGGAGGTGGATGGAATCACGATTGAAGGGCTGGA
>WFQA01000130.1 GCA_015487255.1 Paracoccaceae bacterium
CCAAGCCCCCAATGCAACCAGTTTTTGCCAAAACCAATCGCGGCCAGCCCGATGATCGTGGCGATGACGGTGCCGATCCACCAAACCTGCCGTAAAGCCAGATCAGCCGCCACGGAGCCGGGAAGCTCGGGCGGCAGCCCAAGCGCGGGTGACAGGCTAAAGGCGGCAAAACCGGCCAGCCCCCAGAGGATGCCGCTGCGGGCATTCACCACCACGCCGCGCCGGGTGGCCAATGCCATTGCCGCAACCAGCAACAGCGCATAGCTGATGAAGTTCAGTTCGACCGAAAAGAAGGTCAGCACATTGCGTGACCAGTCAAACCCCTCAACCGGGGCGTCCGGCTCCACCACCTCTCCGGCGGCGCGGGTGGCGGCGTTGGCTTCGGCCTCGGCATCATGCTCGTCGATATGGTCTGGTGCCACCATCTCGACCACGCCGGCATAATGCACTTTTTGGCCGGTTTCATAAAGCTCCGCTTCCAGAATAACCGGAACGGCAATTGATATTTGCAGCAAGGCGGTAATCAACCCGGCTCCAAAGCCAGCGAACAAAGCGCTGGTCAGCAGTTTTTTAAGCATTTTTCTCGTTTTCTTTTGTGGTGAATCGATTTTGCCGAATGCGATTGCGGCGCACGCGCGGCCTCGGCAAAAACCGATCAACAGATTCTAATTAAAAAGCAGGGCGCCTTAGTGGCAGGGAAAGCCAATGGCGTGGCGCATATCGTGCTGGGCACCATGGATGATTTCTGCCTGGGCAAAGCCAGCGGCAAACATGATGGCAAGGCCAAATGCGGCGGTCAGAATAATGCTGCCAAGGCTGGTATCAGCCTTTGCGGTGGTGGTGGACATTGTTGTCATGTCGATCTCCTTTAGCCGTCTTCCCCGACGGCCGGTTACGGTTCATGCAATGGCCGGTCTCCTGGCTTGTGGTCTAATGCGCGCCGCCTTCCCGGTTTCCCAGTGGCGTGATGGCGCGCAAACCCACCTACAGTCGCGGGGGCGGCTGCTGCATCGGGGCCTCGTTTGGTCTCCCCTGACAGCATTCCCGTTTCATCCCCTGTGCGTTTTCGCACCTTGGGGAACCGTTGCCCGATGAGCGATGCACGGCTTTGGCGCTGCTGTCAAACGTATTTTTTGGCTGGATTCGGTATGCAATCGCATGGCGCGCCACAAAAACGGTAATATTAGAGCTTTTTTCGCCCCGGATTGATCTCGATCAACATTTGCTTACCGGCAGGCGTTATCAAGGAGTGGGATAAAAAACGGGGACGCAAATGCCTGAAACAGCGATAAAGGACAAATGCAAGCGCTGCATGCTATATGCGGATTCGCGGCTGTTTTGTGCGCAGCTCAGCGAAGACGAGTTGTGCGAGCTTTCCGACCGCTCCCGCACCTTGAGCATGAAGCGTGGGGATACATTGGAGGACGAGGCGCTGGCCCATTGGCCGATTGTGGCGATAGATGGCGGGGTGCTGAGCATGCAGCACCTGTTGCAGGACGGGCGCAAGACCATCGCGGCGTTTTTCATGCGGGGGGATATTCTGGACCTGCGCAATGTGACCAATCGCAACCGGGGCGCGCTGATTGCGCTGGGCAAGGTGAGCCTGTGCCGGCTGTCTCCGGCGGTGTTTGAGCAGGTGATGGCGCAGAATGCCAAGGCGCAAAAGGTGATCTGGGAAAATCTGCGCGATCAGGCGTTTCGGGCGTTTGACCATTCGGGGGATATCGCCAAGAAACAGGCGCTGGAGAAGCTGGCCTCGTTTATCTTTGAATGTCGCAACCGGCAGGAGCATTTTGGCAAAACCGAGCTGATCGAGATTCCGGTGCGCAGGATTGATCTGGCGGAGTATCTCGGTATGCAGCCGGAAACCGTGAGCCGCTGCTTTAAAGATCTGGAAAAACGCGGCATTCTGGAGGCACAGAGCCTTGGTGCGGTACGGATCACCAATGTGCCGCTGCTGCGCCGGATCGCCAACGGGGACAAGGATGTCAGTACCGGGCGTGATGGCGAAGGCGGAATCAAAATTCTCAAAATTGCCTGAGCCTTGAGCTTGTGCCACCTGCCGGTGGCATTTTTGATGAGGCCATCAAAAATGGGCTGCGGCGCCATGGCCTCGCTTCGCTCGGCAAGCATATTAGCGGGATGGGTCGGTTATTGGCCGAAACAGGCGCTGCGATTGCCGGGCGGCGCGGGTGCTATGTTGCCACAAGCGGGAGGCTGACGCGCCGCCATCGTCTAACCTTTATAGGTTTCGTCCAGCGCATAGCCCGCGGCACGCACGGTGCGGATCGGGTCGCGCTCTCCGGGCCGGTTCAGGGCTTTGCGCAACCGGCCCACATGCACATCCACCGTGCGCTCTTCCACATAGACATCCTGCCCCCAGACCCGGTCGAGCAGTTGCGCGCGCGCATAGACCCGCCCGGGCCGCCGGATCAGCATTTCGAGCAGGCGAAATTCGGTGGGGCCAAGGGTGATGTTGCGCCCGGCACGGGTGACGCGCATTTGTGCCCTGTCCAGCGTGATATCGGCAAAACTGGCGATGTTTTCGGCCATTTGCGGGGTGGTGCGGCGCAATACCGCGCGGATGCGGGCGATCACCTCGGAAACTGAAAACGGCTTGGTGATGTAATCATCCGCGCCATAACCAAGCCCGCGCAATTTGTCTTCTTCCTCGGCGCGCGCGGTCAGCATGATGATCGGCAGCGTCTTTGTGGCTTTATCCTTGCGCAAAGCCCGGCAGATATCGATGCCGTTTTTATGGGGCAGCATCCAGTCGAGCAGCACGATATCGGGGCTGTGCTCGGCCACCGCCACCAGCGCCTCGCCGCCGTCGCCCTCGATCGCCACCTCAAATCCTTCTTTTTGCAGGTTGTATTCGAGCAGCCCCTGCAGGGCCTCTTCATCCTCGATCAACAGCACCTTGATGCCCATCTGTCTGATCCCCTTGCCGCTTATGGCACCCTACCCAACCTCGATGACGGATTTATGACGGCTGATCCGCCGGCCTGAAATCCAGCGCCACGCCGTTCATGCAATAGCGCAAGCCGGTGGGGGCGGGGCCGTCGGGAAATACATGGCCGAGATGGGCACCACACTCAGCGCAGCTGATCTCGGTGCGCTTTACGAACAGCTTGCGGTCGGCTTTTTCCTGCACCGCTTCGGGGCTGACGGGTTGAAAAAAGCTTGGCCAGCCGGTGCCGCTGTCAAATTTGGCCGCCATGTCAAACAGCGGGGCAGCGCAGCAGATGCAATGAAACACCCCGGCCGCGCCTGAAAAATCATCATGGGAAAACGCCCGCTCGGTGCCGCCCTTTTGGGTGACCTTATAGGCGAGATCGGAAAGATGCAGCTTGAGCTGGGCAGGGGTGCGTTTCATCGGGCCTCTCGGGGTTGTATTGTGGCGGGATTTGCATATCCTGTGCCGCATGTAGTTAACAATTCCCCCTTATTCTAGCCGCACCGCGCTCAAGAATAAACAAAGGTTTGTGAGATGGCCCGCAGGTTCACCGCCAGATTCGCCAAAAGCGCTGAGGATTTGCGCGCAGCACAGGCTTTGCGCGGATGGGTGTTTCGCGGCAGTCAGCTGGATATGGACAGCTTTGATGAAAGCTGTATCCATGTGCTGGTCGAGGATCAGGCCAGGCAGCGTCTCGTCTGCACGTTTCGCATCCAACCCTTTGAAAACGGTGAGGAGATAAGCCGCTCTTATGCGGCGCAATTCTACGAGCTTTCCGGGCTGAAGACCTACGCCGGCAAGCTGGTTGAAATGGGCCGGTTCTGCATTGACCCACGCTATAATGACCCCGATATCCTGCGCAGCGCCTGGGGCGCGATGACCGCCTATGTCGATGACAATAACGTCAAGATGCTGTTTGGCTGCTCCAGCTTTCAAGGGGCGCGGGGCGAGGCGCATCTTGACGCTTTTGCCCTGCTCAAAGCTCACCATCTTGCACCGCATAAATACCGGCCCAAGGTCAAGGCCCCCAGGGTGTTTCGCTTTGCCCGCGCCGCCAAACGCCCCGATATGAAGGCCGCGCTATTGGCCATGCCGCCTTTGCTGCGCAGCTATCTGGCCATGGGCGGCTGGGTATCTGACCACGCGGTGATCGACCGCGATCTTGACACGCTGCATGTGTTTACCGGCCTTGAGATCGGGGCGATTCCGGCCGGGCGCAAACGGCTGTTGCGGGCGGTGGCTAGTTAAACAACATCTTGCAATCCAGCCCGCATTTGTTGCGCGAGATGATATAAATCAGGTGCAGCGTTGCCAGCCCGGCCAGCAGGCAGAAAAACGAAATATAGGCATAGCTGAGGAAAAAATAGTCGATCCCGATCACCGCCACCAGCGACAGGCCAAAATAGCGGATATGCCTGTAGCGCGAAAGCAGCGGCGGCACGATGATCAGCACCAGATAGATAGCATTGCTGGCATTGCGCGGAATGATGGAATCCAGCAGCATGGTGCCGTCATAAACCAGCGAATCCCGGTTTACGCTCACAATAACCCAATCCGGGTTGATCAGATGCGGCACAAACAGCACCAGCCCAAACACCAGCCCGGCCAGTGAAAAAACCCAAAACAGGTGTTTGCGGCGGCTCTCTTTTGGCTCCAGCACATAAACGCTGAGCGGTATCCAGAACGGCCACATGAACCAGGTGAAAAAGATAAACCAAAGCGCGGCCACCAGCACCAGGGAAGGGTCGTTGCCGTTCATCCCCATCCAGACAAACCCCTCGGAAAACTGCTGCAACCCGGCAAAAACCGGCATCAACGCCACCGGCAGGTAGGATTTGTTGATCTTCCAGGCCCGGTGGCTGGCATATAGCCCGCCGGCCAAAAGCACGCCGCTGGCGGCAAAACTGATCGTCTGAGACAGGCACATAGCGTTCCCCTTTTGCCCAGCATCGGCGCTGATGTGCCGGGCTGTCAACAAGGATTCCACCTTCACGGCAAAAAACACCCCTATGCATGGCCGCTGCCCTGTGAGATGCTGAAAGCTCTATACCGGAGCAACTGATGATATTGATCATTCTGATAACCCTGTTTCTGGTGCTGGCCACTTTTTGCCTGCACCAGCTGGCATTTACCCTGCTGGCCCGGACCATTCCGATGGGGGTGCGGGCCACGCATCCGTGGTTTTACCTGATGATGCTGGGGATTTTCAGCGTGCACCTGCTGGAGATTCTGCTCTATGCGCTGGGGTTTTATGTGGCGGGCAATCTGCTCGGGCTTGGCTATATCGAAGGCGAGCAGGCCAGCGGGGTTTTGGGGCATTTTTATGCTTCGGCGGTGTTTTACACCTCGCTTGGCTTTGGTGACGTGCTGCCCTATGGCCCGATGCGCTTTCTGGCCAGCATCGAAGCGCTGAACGGCTTGCTCTTGATTGCCTGGTCGGCCTCTTTCCTGTTTGCCACCATGAATCGGCATTGGCATTGCTTTAGCGGAGAACCTCCCGCGTCAACACAGGTATTACCTGAAGATAGCCCTCCGCCCCCCCCAAATAGTGGCAATGCGGGATAGTGCTGTTAGGTGTTTTCTGGTTGTTTTGCTGTGCGCATATTAACCAGCACTTGTTTTTGCCCTCCGGAATAGCCAATGGCAAGCCTTAAGGCATAGCGCGCTTTTGCCCCCATTCGCTCATGGCATCCAGAACCGGGATCAGTGATCTTCCGTCTTCACTCAGGGAATACTCCACCCGGACCGGCACCTCTGGGAATATTTCGCGCCGTATCAGTCTGTCCGCTTCCAACTCGCGCAGGGACCGTGTCAGCATGCGGTCTGATGTGCCGGGTAACAAGCGCTGCAATTCAGAATAGCGCTTTGCGCCAGATAGTAGATGAAACAGCAATATCGGTTTCCACTTTCCGCCAATGACCGCAACTGTGCTTTCGACGGCGCAGGTTTTTGATGTTGTTTTTTTCATGCTTACACTTGTGTAGGTAACTTTCATTTTTGCTGGTAGACTGCACGAATGCCTGATGCCATACGCGATTTGCACTTTAACGTAAGGATGAAACACATGTCACCCCAAAAAACCTCAGTGGCAACCCGCGAAGTAAAAGTAACACCAAAAGCGCGCGGGCATGATGGAAATGAAGCGACGAATCTGATTTCAGCATTCTACAAAATCGTGGATGACCATATGCAACCCACCAACGCGCTGGAAGATTTTTTTGCCCGTGATTTCAAAGATAACAACCGGCCATCCACGGCTCCCGAAGGTGCTGCGGACCGGCAGGTGGCTTTGAAACTATTTGCCGAGCTAGAGAGCGGGTTTCCAGACGGGGCGCATAGCCTTGATATTCTTGAAGCGATCGGTGAGGATAAAGCGATGGTTTACTGGACCTATACCGGCACGCATTCGGGCCACTTCTTTGGGGCACCGCCGAGTGGAAACCGGATAAGCATCAACGGTGTGGATATTTTCCGGGTCGTGGATGGTCGGTTTGTTGAGCAATGGCATGTCGAAGAGCTGATGTCGTTATTTCAGCAAATTTCCCCTTAGCCACTATTTTGACACCTCGCCTATCCCGCCATGCGCCAATGACCAGCCCAGCGGGTCGGCGAAGAATTTTTCGACCTCGTCCAGCGTGGCGCTGTCAAAATACCCCCCCGCCTTGGCCTCGGCCAGCACATCATGCCAGGTGGCGAGGTAGTGCAGGGTGATGTTATGTTTTTTGAGGTTCTCGATGGTATTGGGAAAAATATCATAGAAAAACACCAGTGAGGTATGCGCGCACACCCCGCCCGCCGCGCGAATGGCCTCGACAAACTTGATTTTCGAGCCGCCATCGGTGGTCATATCCTCGGCCAGCAGCACCCGCTGGCCCTTGTGCAACACGCCCTCCACCTGTGAGCCTTTGCCATAACCCTTGGGCTTTTTGCGCACATATTGCATCGGCAGGCCCATACGGTCCGCCATCCATGCGCCGTAAGGAATGCCGCCGGTCTCGCCACCGGCCACGCTGTCAAAGGCCTCAAACCCGACATCGCGCTGCACGGTGGTGACCATGAAATCGATGAGCGTGCTGCGAATGGCCGGATAGGAAATAAGCTCGCGGCAATCAATATAGCTGGGGGAAACCAGCCCAGAGGCCAGCTTGTAGGGGTTGGCGATTTCAAAATTCACCGCCTTGATCTCCAGCAGCATGCGGGCGGTCAGGCGGGCCATTTCGGCGCGGTCGGTGAGGGTGCTCATATGGTGCTCCAATATAGCGCAAAACCGGGGTCAAACAGGGTGACATCGCCAGCGCCTGTGTGGATTTTTGCCGGGAAGGCAACCGGGGTTTCGTGCCTGGTGAGGGTGATTTTATCTGCATTTGGCGGCAAGCCATAAAAGACGGGGCCGTTGCGGGAGGTGAAGGCTTCCAGCTTGTCCAAAGCGCCGGCATCCTCGAATATATGCGCAAGGCAGGCCATGGTGTTGCTGGCGGAAAACACCCCGGCGCAGCCGCAGGCGCTTTGCTTGTTTGGGTCCGTATGCGGGGCGCTATCGGTGCCGAGAAAGAATTTCGGGTTGCCCGAGGTGGCAGCGGCCAGCAGCGCTTGCCGGTGCGCCTCGCGTTTGGCAATCGGCAGGCAGTAATAATGCGGCTTGATCCCGCCGACCAGCAGGTGGTTGCGGTTGATGATCAGGTGGTGCGTGGTGATGGTGGCCGCGATATTATCGGCGCTGTTCACATAATCCACCCCGTCGCGGGTGGTCACATGCTCCATGATAATCCGCAGCGCCGGCAGCCGGGCTTGCAGCGGTTGCAATACCCGCTCGATGAACACAGCCTCGCGATCAAAGATATCAACATCCGGGTCCGTCACCTCGCCATGCACACAAAGCGGCAGGCCGATTTTGGCCATGCGCTCCAGCACCGGCATGACCTTGTCAATATCGCGCACGCCGGAATCCGAATTGGTGGTTGCCCCGGCCGGATAAAGCTTGAGCGCCGTAATCAGCCCGGTGCGGGCGGCGCGGGTGACATCCCCGGGGTCGGTGGTCTCGGTCAGGTAAAGGGTCATCAGCGGGGTGAAGCGGCTGCCCTCGGGCAGCAAGGCGTTGATCCGGTTGCGATAGGCGGTGGCATCATCCCCGGTTATCACCGGCGGCACAAGGTTGGGCATGATGATGGCGCGGGCAAAATCACGGGTGGTTTCGGGCAGCACAGCTTTTAGCATATCCCCGTCGCGCAGGTGCAGGTGCCAGTCATCGGGGCGGGTGATGGTGAGGGTTTTTTGCATGGTGGCTCCTTTGGGGCTTCCTAGCAAAGGGGGGCGTGAAGGGGAAGGGGGAAGGGCAGGTGCGTGGAGACCACGCACCCTACGGCAATTCGCCACTTGCAGGCGGGGAGACTTGGCGGCATAGTCTGCGCGCCGGAATCATCCGGCATTCTCAGGGCGGGGTGAAATTCCCCACCGGCGGTGATAGCCCGCGAGCGCACCCCTTTTGGGTGGTCAAGCAGACACCGGTGTAATTCCGGGGCCGACGGTTAAAGTCCGGATGGAAGAGAATGGGTGCCTTGCGGCGCTCCTTTTGCTCTGGGTTGGTGTCTGGATAAAAAGGAGTGAGCTATGACACAAACCCATAAAATTGCCTTTATAAAGGCCCGCTGGCATGCGGATATCGTTGACCAGGCCTTGGTCGGGTTTAATGACAGGATGCAGGCGGACGGTTTTGCCTGCGCGGTAAACACCTATGATGTGCCGGGTGCCTTTGAGGCGCCGCTCTTGGCCAAGCGGCTGGCGGCCAGCCATGATGCGGTGGTGATTGCGGCGCTGGTGGTGGATGGCGGTATTTATCGGCATGATTTCGTGGCGGCGGCGGTGGTCAACGGCATTATGCAGGCGCAGCTTGAAACCGGGGTGCCGATGTTCAGCGTCTCGCTGACGCCGCATCATTTTCATGCCCATGATGAGCATCAGCGCTATTTTGCCGAGCATTTTCTGGGCAAGGGTGCCGAGGCGGCCGAGGCGGTGCAAATGGTGCTGGGCTTGCAGCTTTAACCCTTCTGTTGATTGATCAGCCTGGCAAGATGGGCTTCCCGCTTTTGCAGGAAGCCCATCAATCTCGCCGGATAACCTTTGGGCGGCGCGCTGATTACCGACGGGCGATGGGCGGTTTTTGCCCGCCAGCGCTGGCAGTTGGGTAGCCCGTTAAGCAGGCCGAAATCCTCTATCCGGTCAAAAACATCCAGATAGCGAAAAACCGTGCCCCAGACCCCGTCGATCATCTGAAAGCGTCCACCGGCAAAATACCCGCCGGTAATTTCCGGCTCGATGCGCTCAAACCGCCCGCGAAGCGCCGCGCGGCTGCCGGCAAAGGCTTTTGCATCCGGCGCGTTGTAAAACCCGGCAATCACGGCCAGTGTGGCGGAGGCAAATTCGATCCAGGCGCGATGCCGGGCTTTTTCCAGCGGGTCATCAGGGTGCAGGGAGCCGGGGGTGATTTCATCAATATATTCCGCGATCACCTGGCTTTCAAACAGCACCGTATCAGCGGTTTGCAAAAGCGGCACCCGCCCGAGAGGGGATATTTTGGCAAACCAGTCGGGCTTGTTGGCAAGGTCGATGTAACTGCGCTGAAAGGGAATGGCTTTTTCGCTCAGCACAATCACCGCGCGTTGCACATAGGGGCAGAGATGGTGGCTGATCAGGTGGAAATCTCGCATGGGCGCTCCAAGTTAATGCATTTGCATCTATATTGATGCTGGCATTGCATGTCAATGCATTTGCATCTATAACGGGGCATGGCACAAACCCCTGACATATCCAATGACCTCGCCACCGATATATGGGTCCGTCTTTCGCGCGCCCATATGAAGGTGCAGGCCAGCATCGAAGCCGCGCTGAAAGCGGCCGGGCTGCCATCGCTGGCATGGTATGATGCCCTGCGGGAGCTGGAGCGGTTTGGCCCGGAAGGCGGGCGGGCGTTTGAGGTGCAGGCAAGGTTGCTTTTGCCGCAATACGGGCTTTCCCGGCTGCTGGGAAAGCTGGAAAAGGCGGGCTATCTGGTGCGGAAAAATTGCGCGGAAGACGGGCGCGGCAAGCGGCTGGTCATCACCGATCAAGGCAAAAGGGTGCGGCGCAAAATGTGGCGGGTCTACCGCGCGGCACTCAAGCGCGCGGTGGGGGATAAGCTGCCAGAAAATGACGGGCCACTGCTGCTGGCGCTGTTGGAACGGCTGAAATAGCCTGTTTCAGTTGCCCATCTATTCGGGCCGCGCCAGAGACCAGACCCCGCCCCGCCCGTCGCCATTGATATCGCCAATCGCGCTGTCGCCGATATAGCGGTAAAGCGGTTTGCCTTTATAGGCGATCTGCATCTGGCCATCGTTGCGCTCAATCAGGGTGTAGCTTTGGGGCATGTCGGTATCGGCGGGCAGAATGGCCGGGGGCCAGTTGACCGCGCATTCACCATAGCAGGTCGAAATACCGGGCTGGTCATTGGCATAGGTGTAAAGGCTCATATGGTCCTGCGCCATGATGAAAACCTGCCCGTTGAGCAGGCTGCTCATCACGTATTTATTGCCGTCGGAATCGGCATTGGCAAGGCTGGCCATCAGGGAAAACGTGGTGGCGACAATCAGTTTTTTCATAATCTTCTCCGTATATGGGCGCGGGTTTCACGCCGTTTCACCGCAGAATTACCCGCCGCAACCGCCATGCGCCAATCACATCTGCGAGATGGCTCAAGCTTTGAACATCGTCGATTTTTGGATCACACCTTTTTCATCTTTCGCCCGGCTTTCAGCCAGCAAGGCCCGCCCCGCCTGCACCGCCGGGCGCGCGCCCATGCGCTCCAGCCAAGCTTTTACATTGGGCAGGGCGTTGATATCCTGCTGCTGGCGCGCCCAGAGTGAAACCCAGCCCCAGATCGCCATATCGGCGATCGAATAATCCCCGACCACATATTCCCTGCCCGCAAGCCGGGTATCGAGCACCTTATATAGCCGCGCCACCTCTTTGCGGAAACGCTCTTTGGCATAGGGGATATCCTGCGGTGGCTCGAATTTTGGGGCATAGACCAGAAAGTGATGCGCCTGCCCGGCCATCGGGCCAACCCCGCCCACCTGCCAGAAAAGCCATTGGTCGATCTCGATGCGCTCGCGCTCGCTACGCCCGTAAAACTTGCCGGTCTTGCGCGCCAGATATTGCAGGATCGCCCCGCTTTCAAATATCTGGATCGGCGCGCCATCCGGCCCGTCATGGTCAACAATCGCTGGCATTTTGCCATTTGGTGAAACCTTGAGATACCAGTCGCTGAACTGGTCACCCTTGCCGATATCCACCGGAATCACGTTATACGCCAGCCCCATTTCCTCCAGCGCGATGGGGATTTTCCAGCCATTGGGTGTGGGCCAGAAATACAGGTCAATCGGCTTGCTCATTTTCATATTCCTTCAATACGAAGTGAAAACGTCATGGTCATTTACATGGGCTATAGTCCAATTTATGCAAGGGGGAATTGACCTCTATCATGGAACCGGTTAATCAGCCAGACAGTGGTGATTTGTCGAACCGGATTGCGGGCCACTTTAAACAAACTGCTAAAGAGGTCGTGGCCCCAAAGCCCGATCAGGTTTTCAGGGAGGCCGGAATTTCCGGGAAAAATATGAAAAATTGGAAAACCCGCACCAAGCTGGTGCATGAGGGCACACGGCGCAGCCAATATGGCGAGCTGAGCGAGGCGATTTACCTGACGCAGGGTTTTGCCTACCCCAGTGCCGAGGCCGCAGAGGCCCGTTTTGAAGAGCTGGGGGATGACGAGTTCATCTATGCCCGTTATGGCAACCCAACGGTGGCGATGTTCGAGGACCGAATCGCGGCGCTGGAAGAGGCCGAGGCCGCGTTTGCCACCGCTTCGGGCATGGCGGCGGTCAATGGTGCGCTGTTTTCATTGCTTGAGGCCGGGGATCACATCGTGGCCGCGAAAGCCCTGTTTGGCTCTTGTTTGTTTATCGTCGAGAGCCTGCTGCCCAAATACGGGGTTGAGGTCAGCCTTGTTGATGGCACCGACCTTGCCGAATGGCAGGCCGCCATGCGCCCCAACACCAAGGTTTGTTTTTTCGAAACCCTCTCCAACCCGACGCTGGAGGTGGTGGATATTAAAGGTGTTGCTGCGATTGCGCATAAGGCGGGGGCCAAGGTTGTGATTGACAATGTGTTTGCCACCCCGATTTTCCAGCGCGCGCTTAGCCTTGGGGCGGATGTGGTGATTTACTCGGCAACCAAGCATATCGATGGCCAGGGCCGCTGCCTTGGCGGGGTGGTACTGGGCAAAAAGGAATTTATCCGCGGGCCATTGGAAACCTATCTCAAGCATACCGGCGGGGCGCTCAGCCCGTTTAACGCCTGGGTAATGCTGAAGGGCTTGGAGACGATGGACCTGCGGGTGCGTGCTCAGGCAGAAAGCGCGCTCTATCTGGCCAAGGCGCTGGAAGGGCATGAAAAACTGGCGCAGGTGATTTATCCGGGGTTGGAGGGCCATGCGCAACACAAGCTGATGAAGGCGCAGATGGAAGCGGGGGGCACCGTGATCTCGCTTGATCTGAAGGGTGGCAAGGCGGCGGCTTACCGTTTTGCCAATGCGCTGGAAATTGTGCTGATCTCCAACAATTTGGGCGATGCCAAAAGCATTCTCACCCA
>WFQA01000131.1 GCA_015487255.1 Paracoccaceae bacterium
CCGGCAAGCTTGCCTTTTCCTCCCGGAGGCTAAAGCCCCCGTCACAAAAGGCACTTTATCAGCAAAGCTGAACAGTGTCTGGCGACGCCGGTAGCCTCGCTTGCGCTCGGTGGCGCTGAGCCGTTAGTGCGCGCTTTATGTCTTGCTTGGGGCTGTTCCGGCAGGGGAGCGTTTGCTCGGGAGTAGTTTGCGCAACCTGCGCGCAATTCTTTTTGTGCGCGGGGCGAAAAACAGATAAAGCCCGCTCAGCGAAAAGATCACCATCGCCCCGGCGGTGATATCCGCCAGCCATGTGCCGAAGGTGTTATCGAGCCATCCGCGCTCGTGCAGCCATGCAAACACCGATTTCCAATAGATTTTGCGGTCCAGCCGGGTGCCGTCGGGGGCAAATGTGCTGCGGCTCAGGTTGGTTTTCACAAAATAGTGCCCGGTGTCGCGCACCACAATGATCTTGCCGGAAGCCTTCCTGAACACATAGGCGTCAAACCCGTGATAGGTTTCCTCCCTGATGCTGTTGACAGTCTCATCCGGCCAGACATTCTTGGCAGTGCGGGCCGCATCCGCAACCGGGGTTTCGCGCGCGCCGGGCCAGTTATAAAACTGGCTTTCGTCATAAGGCTCCCGCTCCAACCAGCCATTCACCAGCTGGGCGTGGTTGAGGTAAAACCCGGTCAGCCCGATCACAAATATCCACGGAAACACAATGATGCCAAGCCAGCCATGGGTGACCCGGAAAAATTTCAGCAATCTGGCTTTGAGCGCGGTTTTCATAGTGCATTCCCTCAAGTATTTTGCCCAAGCGCTTCTGGCCGGTGGCCACAGCGATTCGATAGCCTTGTAAGCTAGGATGCCTGACTAAATCCTGACAATAAACGAAGGTTATAATTACCCGCCACCTTGCCCCGGGCTTATCTCGGGGCCATCCTGATGGCGGCATCCAGCCGGATCACCTCACCATTGAGCATCGGATTTTCCACGATATGGCGCACCAGACCGGCAAAATCACCGGGCTGGCCAAGCCGGGCGGGAAAGGGCGCCTGTGCGCCAAGGCTTTCTTGCACCTCGCTTGGCAACCCTTGCAACATCGGGGTTAAAAACAGCCCCGGCGCTATTGCCATCACCCGTATGCCGGATCGCGCCAGATCCCGCGCCATGGGCAGGGTCAGGGCCGCCACTCCGCCCTTGGAGGCCGCATAGGCCACCTGCCCGATCTGCCCCTCAAAAGCCGCCACCGAAGCGGTGTTGATAATCACCCCCCGCGCACCATCTTCATCAAGCGGCGGCGCGGCGGCCATCAGGGCGGCAGATTGCGAGGCCACGTTGAACGTGCCGGTCAGGTTGATACTGACCGCCCTGGCAAACAGCGCCGCATCATGGGGCTGGCCCTCGCGCCCCACGGTTTTCTCTCCTGGCGCAATACCGGCGCAATTCACGCAGATACGCGGCGCAAGCCCCTTCAGCCCCGCCGTAACCGAAGCGGCATCCGATACATCAACCCGTCGAAACACCCCACCAATTTCACCGGCCACCGCTGCGCCGCGCGCCTCGCTCACATCAAAAACCACCACCTCGGCCCCGGCTTTTGCCAGCAGCCGCGCCGTGGCCTCACCCAGCCCGGAGGCCCCGCCGGTCACAACCGCCTGCAATCCATCTATCCGCATATCAAAGCACCTCGATCGCCAGCGCCGTGCCCTCGCCGCCGCCAATACAAATCGCCGCCACCCCCTTGTGCAGCCCGCGGTTTTTGAGCGCATGCAGCAGGGTGACGATAATGCGCGCCCCCGAAGCCCCGATCGGGTGCCCCAGCGCCGTGGCCCCGCCATTCACATTAACAATATCGCGTGAAATTCCGGTTTCGGCCATAAATGCCATCGGCACCACGGCAAAGGCTTCATTGATCTCCCAAAGCTCAACATCGCTGATCTGCCAACCGATCTTGCCAAGCAGTTTTTGCGCGGCGGGCACCGGTGCTGTGGTGAACCAGCCCGGCTCCTGCGCGTGGCTTGCATGGCCCAATATCCGCGCCAGCGGTTGCAAGCCGCGCGCCAGTGCCTCGGATTCCCGCATCAATACCAGCGCCGCCGCCCCGTCCGAGATCGAGCTGGCATTAGCCGCCGTCACCGTGCCACCCTGCTTGAAGGCCGGGCGCAGGTCGGGGATCTTCTCTGGCCGGGCATTGCCGGGCTGCTCGTCAACAGCGATTGTCACCTCGCCTTTGCGGGTCTTGAGGGCCACCGGTGTGACCTCGCCTTCAAAAGCCCCGCTTTCAGTCGCCGCCAGTGCATTGCTGAGGGATTTCAGCGCATAGGCGTCCTGCGCTTCGCGGGTAAACCGGTATTTCTCGGCGCAATCCTCGGCAAATGTGCCCATCAGGCGGCCCTTGTCATAGGCATCCTCCAGCCCGTCGAGGAACATGTGGTCAAGCGCCTGCCCATGGCCTATTCGCGCC
>WFQA01000132.1 GCA_015487255.1 Paracoccaceae bacterium
GAGATTGAACGCGAAGCGATGGATTATGATGTGGTGATCGTGGGCGCGGGGCCGGCCGGGCTTTCGGCTGCGATTCACCTCAAGCAGCTTGATGCTGATCTCAATGTGGTGGTGCTGGAAAAAGGCTCGGAGGTCGGGGCGCATATTCTTTCCGGCGCGGTGCTTGATGTGAGCGGGCTTGATGCGCTGATCCCCGATTGGGCGGCGCGCGGCGCACCGATTAAAACCAAGGTGAAAAAAGACCGCTTTTTGATGCTCGGGCAGGGCGGTGGTTTGCGCCTGCCCAATTTTCTGATGCCACCGCTGATGAGCAACCACGGCGCGTATATCGTCTCGATGGGTAATGTGACCCGCTGGATGGCGGAGCAGGCCGAGGCGCTGGGGGTGGAGATTTTTCCCGGCATGGCGTGTTCGGAGCTGGTTTATGATGAGGGCGGCGCGCTCAAAGGCGTGGTCGCCGGTGAGTTTGGCCTGAATGCCGATGGCACGCCGGGGCCACATTATGAGCCGGGCATGATCTTACGCGGCAAATATGTGTTCCTGTCCGAGGGCGCGCGCGGCTCGCTCTCCAAACAGGTGATCGCGAATTTTGAACTGGCGAAAAACGCCGATGTGCAGAAATTCGGCCTTGGTATCAAGGAGATCTGGGATGTGCCGCCGGAAAACCATAATGAAGGCGAGGTGACCCATTCGATGGGCTGGCCGCTGGGCTGGAAAACCGGTGGTGGTTCTTTCCTCTATCATGCTGAGAACAATCAGGTTTTTGTTGGTTACATCGTTGATCTCAACTATAAAAACCCATACCTCTCGCCTTATAACGAGTTCCAGCGCTGGAAGCACCATCCGATGGTTTCCGAAGTGCTGAAGGGCGGCAAGCGCGTGGCTTATGGCGCGCGGGTGGTAGCCAAGGGCGGCTATCAGTCGATCCCGCAATCGGCCTTTCCCGGCGGGGTGCTGCTGGGCTGCTCGGCCGGGCTGGTCAACCTGCCGCGTATCAAGGGCAACCATAATGCCATGCATTCGGGCATCGCAGCGGCAAAAGCGGCGGCAAAGGCGATCAAGGCGGGCCGGATGGGTGACGAATTGAGCGATTATGACACCGCACTGCGCGAAGGGGTGATCGGCAAGGACCTGAAGCGTGTGCGCAATGTCGCCCCGCTGACCGCGCGGTTTGGCCCTCTGGGCGGGCTGACCCTGGGCGGGTTTGACATGTGGGTGGCGAATCTTTTCAAATTCAACCCGCTTGGCACGCTGAAACACGGCAAGAGCGATGCGCAATCCACCGGCAAGGCGGCGGATTACCCGGTGATAGATTACCCCCGCCCCGACGGGGTGCTGAGCTTTGACCGGCTGACCAGTGTCAGCTTTTCCGCCACCAACCATGCCGAGGACGAGCCGGTACACCTGAAACTGGCCGACCCGGAGCTGCCGATCAGGGTTAACCTGCCGCAATACGCCGAGCCGGCCCAGCGCTATTGCCCGGCGGGGGTTTATGAAATTATCCGCGATGATGATGGCACCAACCCTCGCTTCCAGATCAACGCGCAAAACTGTGTGCATTGCAAAACCTGTGACATCAAAGACCCAAGCGAGAATATCACCTGGACCTGTCCGCAAGGCGGCGAGGGGCCGAATTACCCCAATATGTAGGCGCATTTATGATCACAAACCTGTAGGGGAGATTGCACTTACCCGCGGCTCTGCCTATCTTGCAGAAAACCGTGCGGAGTGAGCCATGCCAAATTTGTTAAAAACCCTTTCTGTGGCGGCAACGCTGATGCTTGCTTCCCTGCCCATGGCGCGGGGGCAGGGCTTTGCCGGGGCATTTTTGGCGGCAAAATCTGCCAACATCGCCAATGATTATGCCGGGGCGGCCTATTATTACACCCAGGCCTTGGCCGGAGACCCCGATAACGGCCCGATCATGCAAGGGGCGATGTTTGCCTATGTTGCTTCGGGCGATCTGCCGGCCGGGGCGGCGATCGCGCGGCGCATGGCGGTGGCCGGTTTTACCGATGAATACGCCCAAACAGTGCTGGTCGCGCAGGCCTTCGGGGGGCAGGATTATGAAGCGGCGCTGCGCCTGCTGGCGGATGCGGATTTTGACTTCAACCCCTTGGTGCGCCAGTTGGTGTCGGGCTGGTCGCTGACCGGCATGGGCCTGCCCGAGGCCGGAATAAAAGCCTTTACCGAAGAGACCGGCAACGAGGCCATCACGTCTTTTGGTCTTTATAACAAAGGCCTCGCCCTTGCCTATGCGGGTGATTTCAGCGCGGCTGAAGCCGTGTTTGCAACCGGGGAAGCCTATGTGAACCGGGGCGCGTTGCTGGCGCATGCGCAAATTCTGGCCGAGCTTGGCCGCGCTGATGAGGCTTTTGCTCTGATGACCGCGGGGCCGGGGGGCAGCCTGACGGATCGTGAATCCGATGCGCTGCGCGTGGCACTGGATGAGGGAAAGCCGGTTGGTTTTGCGCGGGTCACATCGCCACAGGATGGCGTGGCGGAGATTTTTCTGGTGCTGGGCGATGCGCTGAATGGCGATGACAGCAAGCGCCTTGGCTTGCTTTACGCCCGGCTGGCGCAGTTTTTGCAACCCGAAAACGCCGAGGCGCTGCTGCTGATCGGCGATATCCTGACCGGGCAAGAGCAATATGACCTGGCGCTGAAGGCTTATGATGCGGTGCCCGAAGCCAGCCCGCTGGCGCTGAATGCCAAAATAGGCAAGGCGCTCAACCTGCAACAGAATGGCAAGCTAGACGAGGCGATCACCACCCTGCGTGCCGCCCTTGAAATCGAGCCGGATTCGATCTCGCTCTGGCAATCACTGGGTGATGTTTTGCGCCGAAACCACCAGCCCGAAGAGGCGCGGATGGCCTATACTTCCGCCATCGATCTGCTGCCCGACCCGGATATCCCGGCAGCATGGCGGCTATATTATGCCCGGGCGGTTGTCGAGCACCGGGCCGAGGACTGGCCCGCCGCCGAGGCCGATTTTCGCCAGGCGCTCAAGCTCAACCCCGGCCAGCCCGATGTGCTGAATTATCTGGGCTATTCACTGGTCGAGCGGCGTGAAAAGCTTGGTGAAGCGCTCGAAATGATCGAAGAGGCGGTGGCAGCCAAGCCCGAAAGCGGCGCGATTGCCGATTCGCTTGGCTGGGTCTATTACCGGCTGGGCCGCTATGAGGAGGCCGAGGCGGCGATGGAGATCGCGGTGCAATTACTGCCGGTGGACCCGATTATATCCGACCATTACGGCGATGTTTTGTGGATGGTGGATCGCAAGCGCGAGGCGCGTTTCCAGTGGCGGCGGGCACTCTCTTACGGGCCTGAAGAAGCGGACGCGGCGCGCATCCGCGACAAGCTGGCGCGCGGGCTGGACGCGGTTTTGGCGGATGAATGAGCTGGCGCGAGCCAAGGTCAACCTGAGCCTGCATGTGGTTGGCAAACGGGCTGATGGTTTCCATCTGCTTGATTCCATTGTGGTTTTCCCTGAAATTGGCGATGTGCTGCGACTGCAAGGCCACGGGCTGAGCCTGAGCGGGCCGTTTGCTGCCGGGCTTGCGGGCCATGATAATCTGGTCATGCGGGCCGCTGAGATGGCCGGCTATGCAGGTGGGTTTCATCTGCAAAAAAACCTGCCGGTTGCCAGCGGGGTTGGCGGTGGCTCGGCGGATGCGGCTGCGGCGCTGCGGTTGCTGGCAAAGGCGGGGCTGCCCGGTATGGGGGCGCTGGGGGCGGATGTGCCGGCCTGCCTGCTCTCCAAACCTTTGCGTATGCGCGGCATTGGCGAGCAGCTTGAGCTTTTGCCGCGCTTGCCGGATTTTGCGATTGTGTTGGTGAATGCCGGCCAGCTGGTGCCCACGCCGCAGGTGTTCAAAGCGCTGAAAAAGGTGGATAACCCGGCCAGCCAAGCCATGCCAGAGGGGCTGTCGCAGCGCGATTTTTTTGCCTTCATCAGGGCGCAACGCAATGATTTGCAGGCCGCCGCCATAAGAATATGCCCGGAAATCGTAACGGTACTGATGGCGCTGGAAGCCGGGGATGATTGCGCCCTGGCGCGGATGTCCGGCTCGGGCGGCACCTGTTTTGGCCTGTTTGAAAGCCTTGTAAAAGCCAGGCGCGCCGCCCGCAAAATCCAGCGACAAAACCCCGACTGGTGGGTTGCCGCCGCGCCGGTTTAAACCACGCGCGACACAACGTAATCCGCCAGATCGGACAGGATGGTTCTAAGCGCGAAATCAGGCAGGGGGGCAAGGGCCGATTTTGCATCCGCCGCCCAGCCAAGCGCGGCTTTGCGGGTGGCCTGCAAGGTGCCGTGGCGCTGCATCAGGGCCATGGCATGGTTGAGGTCTTCCGGTGCCTGCTGGCCTTTTTCGATGGTGCGCTGCCAAAATGCACGCTCGGTTGCATCGGCCTTGGCC
>WFQA01000133.1 GCA_015487255.1 Paracoccaceae bacterium
CAAACGGCGCAACGAGGTCGAACGCCTGTTTCGAAGGCTGAAGGGATACCGGCGCATCTTCTCAAGGTTCGAAAAACTCGACGTGATGTACCGCGCCTTTCTCAACTTCGCTCTCATCGTGGATATGATTAAGTGTTAACAGGCCCTAGTTATCTAGGACAGCCCCTTACGTTAATATTACGTTAACCGAGATATGCAAGCAAAACCTGCGCAATTGGCCTTTGAGGTGTGCCTTATTTGGGTGTAATAATTTCATGTGATGGTCAAAGATGGTTGTGTTCGAAAGCTATTCACCAGGTTGCTATAAGAAATAGCCCACCCCGACGACCGCCAGATGATCGCTGCGGCCCTCTCATGGTTGGCTCTTGCAGACCATGAAAAAAGGAAAGTCCACCGCAGGGCTGATGGTCAGTTTTCCCGAAAGGCGCGGTTGAAATAGTCCGCCAATGGCTTGATCAGATATTCAAGCGGAGTGCGTTCATCGGTTTTGATAAACGCCTCCACCGGCATGCCGGGCAAAATCTCCAGCCCGGCCAGTTTTTCCATTTCACCCGGGTCGGGGCGCAATTCGGCCGAATAATAGCTGGCCCCGCTGCGCTCGTCGGTGAAAACATCGGGGGAGATATTGGCAACCGTGGCAAAAATTTCCGGGGTGCTGCGCTGCTCGAAGGTGGAAAACCGCAAGGCGGCGGGCTGGCCGATGCGCACCTGGTCAATATGCTGGGTCGGGATCTGGGTGCGGATAACCAGCGGCTCATCCTGCGGGATGATATAAAGGATCGGCTCGGCGGGCTGCACCACCGCGCGGGTGGTAAATACCGTCAGCCCAAAAACCACCCCCGCGCGCGGGGCGCGCAGGGTCAGCCTGTCCAGTACCTCCAGCAACGAAAGCCGGTTTTGCCGCAGTTCTATCTCGCGCGGTTGCAGCTCGCGCAGCGCGCTGATCGCCTCTTCGCGCAGGCTGGTGGCAAGCCGGAGCCGCTCGATGGCCACCTCGGCCAGCCGGGCACGGGATTGGGCGATTTCCGCATTCAGCGCGCCGATGCGGCCGCCAAAGCTCGCGGTTTCGCGGCGCAGGGCCGAAACCCGGCTGGCCTGGGTCAACCCGCTATCTAGCAGCGATTGCTGGTCGGCCAGTTCTTGCGCCAGCAGCGCGGCCTGCTCTTCCAGCGAGGCCAGTTGCGCCTGCGAGCCTTCGATCTGGTTGTTGATCTGCGCGGCGCGCTCGTTCCAGCGTGAAAGCTCCTCGTTAAGCGAGGCGCGGCGGGCAAAAAACAAAGCTTTCTGCCCCTCGATCAACTCCGCCACCTTGGGCAGGGTTTTGGCGGCTTCCACGATTTCGGCATCAAATGTGATTTCATCCACCCCGTCGCGCTCGGCCAGCAGCCGGCTTTTTTGCCCGACCAGCTCATAAAGCTGCCCCTCGGTGATCGCCAGTTCGGAGCGCGTCAGCACCGCGTCAAAGCGCAGCAGCACCTGCCCGGCCTCAACCATATCCCCGTCCGCCACCAGAATCTCGCCCACAACCCCGCCTTGAGGGTGTTGCACGATCTGCCGGTTGCTTAGCACCTCCACCTGGCCGGAGGTTATGATTGCCCCGGCAATTTTCGTGGTGGCAGACCAAAACACCACCCCGCCCAGCAGCCCGATCAGCCCGAGCATGCCCAGCAGCACAAAGCGCCCGGTGCCCCATTTATTGCGCGTATTCATTGCGCCCCCTTCGGGGCCATTTCGCCCGCAATCGTCTGGTAATTCTGGGTCATCGCCTGCAATACCTCGTCACGCGGGCCGAATTTGGCCACCACCCCTTCCTGCAACACCAGCGCCAGATCACAAGCGGCAATGCCCGAGGGCCGGTGCGCCATGATCACCACCGCGCCGCCCTTGGCCTTGAACTCGTTGATCGCGGTGTCGAGCGCCAGGCCACCATGGGAATCAAGGTTGGAATTCGGCTCATCCAGCACCAGAATGACCGGATCATCATAAAGCGCACGCGCCAGGGCGATGCGCTGTTTTTGCCCGCCAGAAAGCCGTGCACCGCCGTTGATTTTGGTGTCATAGCCATCGGGCAGTTTGAGTATCATCGCATGGGCATCGGCCTTTTTGGCGGCTGCGATCACTTTTTCGGGGTCGGGCGCAAGGCTGAGCCGGGCGATGTTTTCCGAGATTGTGCCATCAAACAGCGCCACGTCTTGTGGCAGATAGCCGATATAGCGGCCCAGATCACTGGGGTTATATTGCTCCAGCGCCGCGCCATCCAGGCGGATCTTGCCCGAAACCGGCGGCCAGATGCCGGTGAGCACCCGCGCCAAAGTGGACTTGCCCGAAGCACTTTCCCCAATCACCGCCAGCGCCTGCCCCGGCTCGACCCGAAAAGACACCATGCGCAAGGTGGCGATGTTTTCGCCCGGCGGCACCACGGTCACCTTGGACAGCTCCAGATAGGCTTGCGGGCGCGGCAGCTCGGTGCGGGCCGCAGGCTCGGGCATGGAGCCAAGCATAAGCGAGAGCGCCTTTTTGCCCTGCCGGGCGCGCTGCACCAAAGACCATTGAGCAATCGATTGCTCAACCGGGGCCAGGGCGCGGCCCATCAGGATCGAGCCGGCAATCATCGCCCCGGCGGTCATTTCATTTTGCAGCACCAGATAAGCACCCAGCGCCAGTATCGCGCTTTGCAAAAACAACCGCAGGGTCTTGGTAAGCGTGGTAAAAAAACCCGAGCGATGCGCCGCGCTGGTGTTGGTTTCAAGCGCGGCCTCGCGCGCTTTGCCCCAGCGGTTGAGCGCCGCATCCTGCATACCCAGCCCGTGCACCGCCTCGGATTGCGTGCGAAAACTCTCGGAAAGCGCCTGCGCAATCGCCGCATCGCGGCTGGCCTCCATCACCGGGCGGCGGGTAACATACTGGTTGAGAATGGTGATGAAAATCAGCAACACCCCGCCCCCCAATGCCAGCCAACCCAGCATTGGGTGAAAAATAAATATTGCCGCCAGAAAGATCGGGGTCCATGGCAGGTCAAACACCGCGAAAAGCGCCGGCGAGGAGAGCAGGCGCTGGATCGATTCAAGATCCTGCAACCCCGAATCTGGTTTGCCCCGCATCTCGGCCACCACGGCGCGCTTCATGGTGGCGGCAAATACCCGCTCGTCCAGCGCGGACTGAAACCCCGCCCCGATCTGCGCCGCCACCCGCCCGCGGGCGAAATCCAGAATGCCCATGATGCCGTAAAGCAAAACCACCAGCATCAGCAGCGCCACCAGGGTTTCCTCCGAGCGCGAGCCAAGCACCCGGTCATAGATTTGCAGCATGAAAAGCGGGCCGGTCAGCATTAAAATATTGGTAAAAACACTAAACAGGCCAATCGAAAAGATCGCACCATTCCAGCGTTTCAGTATCGCCGACAACTCCCGGTTGCCAATTTTTGTAATCCGGGACTGCTCCATTCACTTTCCTTCATTTGCTCGGCGACCCCTCGCCTGCCGGAAAATTAAGACTTTCCGCCATGGTTAACAATCTGGTAATGTTGCGTATCTAGTTATTGTATTGCCAAATATTTAAAGAATTCACTTACGGAATACCGGTATGAACGCAAAACGTAAACATTTCAACTGGCTGATTGGCGTGGTGCTTCTCACCTCGCTTGGTGCCTGTGCCAGCGGGCAGAATCTGGCCGAGGGTGAGATTTATGATCCGTTTGAGGACACCAACCGCGCTATCCATGATTTCAACAAAGCGGTGGATACCGCGGTGGTTGGCCCGGTTGCGGGGGTTTATGCCACGGTTGTGCCGGAAGATGTGCGCATCATTGTTGACAATGCCGCGCGCAACCTTGGCCAGCCGAATGCTTTTGTGAACTATATATTGCAGGGGGATGGCGACGCGGCGGGCGTCACGCTTACCCGGTTCCTGCTCAACTCCACCGTTGGTATTGCCGGGTTGTTTGACCCGGCCGCCGAGATGGGAATATTTGACCGGCCCACCGATTTTGGCGAGACCCTCGCGGTGTGGGGGCTGCCCGAGGGGGCGTATATCGAGCTGCCCATCCTTGGCCCCAGCTCGGTGCGTGATTCGGTAGGCATTGCGGTTGATCTAGCGATTGATCCGCTCAATTATGTGATCACCCGCGAGCAGGCCTACTATCTGCTGGCCCTGCGCGGGGTCAACCTTATTGGCAAACGCGCCGCTTATGACGAGCTTATCCAGGTGCTGCTTTACGAATCAGCCGATAGTTACGCGGCACAGCGGCTTTCCTATATGCAAAACAAACGCTTTGCGGTATCGGGTGAAACCGTGCTTGAAGATCTGGAGGATCCATATGCCTTTGACTAACCCCAACCGCCGGATGATTCTGGCCGGCGCGGCCGCCGCCCTGCTGCCCCTGCCTGCACTTGGCCAAAGCGAGGCATCAGCCGCCTCTTATGTGCAGCGGGTGATTGACGATGTGATGGGGATCATCAATTCCGGCCAATCAGAAGCGCAGGTATTGCGGCGCTTCAAGCGGGTTTTTACCTCTTATGCCGATATCAACAACATCGCCCAGCGGGTGCTTGGCCCGCCCTACCGCACATTGAGCCCCCGCCAGCGGCGGGCTTTTTCCGACGCATACGGCAATTACCTGTCGGGTAAATACGGGCGGCAGTTTCGCGAATATCAGGGCGCGACCATCACCATAACCCGCACCACCGCTCTCGGCGGGCGCAAGGGGGTTTTGGTCTATTCACAGGTGCGCCAGCGCGGGCAATCGCCCTTTGCGCTGGATTGGCAGGTCTCGAACGGCTCCGGCCAGACCAAGCTGGTGGATCTGATCATCGAGGGGATTCAACTGGTCAGCACCGAGCGTTCTGAAATGCGGGCGCTGCTTGAAGCCCAGCGCGGCGATGTGGACGCGCTCACTGCATTTCTGGCCAGCGCCTAGGCCGGGGCGCGATGCGCCTTATTCCCTATATCACGCTTTATCTCGCTTTTGCCGCCGGGCTGGTTTTTGCGGTCTGGCAGCTTTCCTACCGCGAGGCGCTGGCGCAGCTTTCGCGCACGGCAGAGGCCAATCTCTCTCTGGCAGCGGACCGGCTGGTCGGGCGGCTGGAGCGCTACCGCGTGCTGCCGGTTATTCTGGCAAAAGACGAGGCTTTCATAGCCGCGCTGGCCAGTGAAAACCCGGCGCAGATAAACCCGCGCCTGCGGCAATTGGCAGATATGACCCGCTCGCTCAATATTTCGCTGGTCAACCGAAGCGGCCTGGTGGTGGCGGATTCCGCCTATGGCAGCGCGCAAAGCTATATTGGCCGCAGCCTTGCCGAGCGGCCCGATTTTATCCGGGCGATGAACGGCGCGTTGGGGTTTTACCACCTGCAAGAGCGCATGGACACGCCGCGCGGTTTTACCTTTGCCAGCCCGCTGCGCGGGGCGGATGGCGGGGTGCCCGGGGCCTTGGTGGTCAAGGCCGATCTGGAAAACCTGGAACTGCTATGGCGGGGGGACCCGGAAACCGTGTTTTTTGTTGACGAGAATCAGGTGATTTTCATCTCCAACCGCTCAGAATTGCTGTTTTTGCAGCTAGGGGGGGTAGGCTCTGCTGCCCCCTCTGCCCGCTATGGCAACCAGCCGATCAGCGCCTTTCCCGACCCGCAGCCGTTGGACCGCTATGGCTATACGATCTGGCGCTCCGGCAGCGACCCCGAGCTGCCTTCCGAAGCGCTGCTTGAGGTGCAGCCCCTGCCGGTGATCGGCATGACCGCCTATATTTTGAGCGACACACGGCCCGTTGTTGAATCGGCACAACTGCGGGCCGGGCTGGTGGCGGCACTGATGGCGCTGTTTGGCGCTTTGCTCTGGGCGCTTCACATCCGCCGCTCGGCACTGGCGCGCGAGCTGGTCTGGCGCAAGGAGGCCAATATGGAGCTGGAGGCAAGGGTGGAAAAGCGCACCGGGCAACTCAAGCGCGCGCAGGATGATCTGGTGCAGGCGGGCAAGCTGAGTGCGCTCGGGCAGATGGCGGCCGGGATCAGCCACGAATTGAACCAGCCCTTGGCCGCCATTCAGTCTTTTTCGGAAAACGCGCAGGTGTTTTTGGCGCGCGGGCAGGGGGAAAAGGCGGCGGCCAATCTCGGGCGGATCGCTGATCTGACCACGCGCATGGCGCGGATCATCAAAAACCTGCGGGCGTTTTCGCGCAAATCCGGTGAGGCAACACAGGATGTGGCGCTGGGCAAGGTGGTGGATGACGCGCTGGAAATCGCCGCCGCGCGATTGCGGGGTGAGGCGGTGGCGGTGAAATGGCAGCGGCCCGGGCAGGAGATCATCGCCCAGGGCGGCGCGGTGCGTTTGCAGCAGGTGGTGCTTAACCTGATCTCCAACGCGGTGGATGCAATGATGGAATCGCCGCAAAAGCGGATCGGGATTTCGCTGCGGGAAAATGCGCATGAAGCCCAGATTGTGTTGCGCGATAGCGGGCCGGGGCTGGTGGCACCAGAAAAGATATTCGAGCCGTTTTACACCACCAAAACCAGCAGCAAGCAAGGCGGCATGGGGCTGGGGCTGTCGATCTCTTACGGGATTGTGCAAAGCTTTGGCGGCGATATAAAGGGGGAAAACCACCCCGATGGTGGCGCGGTATTTACCGTGACCCTGCCCAAAGGAGCGCCTGTATGAGCCTGAGTATTTTACTGGTGGATGACGAGCGCGAAGTGCGCGAGGCGCTGGGCCAGAGCCTGGAGCTGGCCGGATACCCGGTGATTCTGGCTGGTTCGTTCATCGAGGCGGTTGACCATATTTCCCCCGATTTTAGCGGCGTGGTGCTGAGCGATGTGCGCATGCCGGGCAAAGACGGGTTTGCCCTGCTCGAGCGCTGCGCGCAGGTGGATAAAGACCTGCCGGTGGTGCTGATGACCGGCGAGGGGGATGTGCCGATGGCGGTGCGCGCCATGGAGGCGGGCGCGCTGAACTTTCTGGAAAAGCCGGTGATCAGCGCGTCAGAC
>WFQA01000134.1 GCA_015487255.1 Paracoccaceae bacterium
TCGGCGGTCAATAACCAGGGCCGAGGCAAGCTGCTGGAAGGCGAGGAAGCGGCCCGGGTGCTGGATATTCTGAAAACCGACAGCAACCGCTGTTATGACAATTACGAGACGATGATTTCGGATGAAGGCCAAGACGGCCTGGCCCGCGAGTTGGCGCGGATGAACCTGCCGATGAATATCTATACGCAATGGTATTGGAAGGTCGACCTGCACAACCTCTTCCACTTCCTCCGCCTGCGGGCCGACAGCCACGCGCAATACGAGATCCGCGTCTACGCCGACGCCATCTGCAAGATTATCAAGGACTGGGTGCCAGCGGCATATGGCGCCTTTGAGGATTACCGCTTGGGCGGCGCGCAGTTCTCGGGGAAGGGGATGGAGGTGCTGCGCAGGATGCTTAAAGGGGAGAAGGTGACGCAGGAAACCAGCGGCATGAGCGCAGGGGAATGGCGGGAATTAATGGGGAGTTTGGGGGGGTAAACAGCCATGCACCACACCAAATTGATTCGGCTATATATAAATTCGTAGGGTGCGTGGTTTCCACGCACCGTTCCTTTTACCTCTGCAATGGTGCGTGGAAACCACGCACCCTACGCCCACTTTAGATCCCGGTGAATTGACGAATAGGGCCAATCGTTTGGATGTTTAACCAACCCGTGCTTCACCGGGTTCTTCCAGCAATATTCCACATGTGCGCGAAAATCGTCGTCATCGCGAATATGATGTTCCCAATACCGCCGCTGCCAAATGCCACGCTCACCTCGCCGAAGGTGGCTGGCCCGGCGGTTGCCGACTTTAACCTGCCTGGAAAACCGCGCCTTGATAATCCGCCACCGGGTCGCGTAATCGCTGTCGCCCGAGGGCAATGTCAATACCGTATGCAAATGATCCGGCAAAACCACAATCGCGTTGATATAAAACGGGCGTTCTGAAATCGTGCGCATAAACGCATCCCGCAAGAAATCTATATGCCTGACCAAAACATCCGAACCACGGTTATTCAATGTTACGGTAAAGAATATCTTTGCACCAGAAATGCGAGGGCGAACGTAATTCGACATTCCTAAAATTCACGTAAAATTGTTAATATTTCGTGTAGGGTGCGTGGTCTCCACGCACCGCTCCAGATTTCGGAGGGGTTTGTCTTAACGCCCCATATCCATATCATCCTTGCCCATCTCCATATGCATGCTGCCATCGGCATCGGTATGGGTGATCATAAACAGCCGCTGGGCAAGCAGTATCGCGGTAAAACCAAGCAGGGAAACCACGATCACCAGCGGGTCGCTCTGAAATTTCATCACGATAAATGTGCCCAAGATTATCACATCCAGTATAATGGCAATCATCGGAATGGCCGGGTTGGCCCCGGTTTCCTTGCGCAGATAGCGCAACAGGCCCCAATGGATGACGATATCCATCAACAGATAAAATATCGCCCCCATCGCCGCGATCCGGGTCAGATCAAACAAAACAGTCAGGGTGATGGCCAGCACCACGGTAAACACCAGCGCCGGGTTGCGAACACCTTTGTAAAACTGCGGCAGTTGCTTCATGCTGCTCAGCATGGCCAGCATTCTGGAGGCCGAAAAAACGCTGGCGATCAGCCCCGAAACCGTGGCGACAATCGCCAGCAGCACAGTAAATATCAGCCCGTAATCGCCAAAAGCCGGGCGGGCGGCGGCGGCGAGCGCATAATCCTTGGCTTCAACGATTTGCGCCACGCTCAGGTTGCTGGCCACCGAAAACGCCAGCAAGGTATAAAGCACGGTGCAGATGATGATCGAGGCAATGATCGAGCGCCCGAGATTGCGGTGCGGGTCAATGATATCACCCCCCTGATTGGTGATGGTGGTAAACCCCTTGAAAGCCAGAATTGACAGCGCCAATGCGGCGATAAAGTTAAAAGCGCCCCCTGTCGTGGCCTGCCCGCTGCGTTCGCCACCGGCCAGCGCTCCAAGGTCGGCAAAAGCCAGCCCGCCCAAGGCCAGCACCGCAATGCCGGTAATCTTGATAACCGCCGTCAGGTTTGCGGTGCGCTCAATGGTTTTGTTGCCGGAAATATTGACCAGATAAGCCAGCCCGATCAGCAACACCCCAAGCAGCGGCACCAATATTGTGGTATTTTCGACCTCGAACAGCCGCAATGTATAGGTGCCGAATGTGCGGGCCACCAGGCTTTCGGCGATCACCATTGACACATACATCAGCAATGAAAACGTGCCCGCCATGGTGCCCGGCCCATAAGCCTTGCGCAAAAACATCGCCACCCCGCCCGATGAAGGGTAGGCGTTGGAAAACTTGACATAAGAATAGGCGCTAAAGCCGATCACCACCGCTCCGGCCATAAAGGCCAGCGGAAACAGCGAGCCTACCAGCTCGGCTATTTGCCCCATCAGCACAAATATCCCCGCCCCGATCATCACCCCGGTGCCCAGCGAGACCGAGCCGATCAGCGAGAGTTTGTTTTTGGAGCCCTGTTTCATGTGGATGTATCCCCTCGTATGTATCAATGCGCCAACCATGGCATGGTTATCCCGGCAGGGCAAATGAATGTGCCGGCTTCCGGTTCCGGCTTTGGGGGTGTGCCGATCCCTCTGGCCCTTTCCCCCGTGCCTGTGCTAATCGGGGGAAAACCAGTCAACACAAGGGATGATCCATGCCACATTACCGCTCTCGCACCTCGACCCACGGCCGCAACATGGCAGGCGCGCGCGGCCTCTGGCGGGCCACCGGCATGCAGGATGGCGATTTTGGCAAGCCGATCATTGCCGTGGTCAATTCCTTTACGCAATTCGTGCCCGGCCATGTGCACCTGAAGGATATGGGCCAGCTGGTGGCAGGTGAGATCGAAAAGGCCGGCGGGGTGGCCAAGGAGTTCAACACCATTGCGGTGGATGACGGTATCGCCATGGGCCATGACGGCATGCTCTACAGCCTGCCCTCGCGCGAGGTGATCGCCGATAGCGTGGAATATATGGTAAATGCCCATTGTGCCGACGCGATGGTGTGTATTTCGAATTGCGACAAGATCACGCCGGGCATGTTGATGGCCGCGATGCGGCTCAACATTCCGGCGATCTTTGTTTCCGGCGGGCCGATGGAGGCGGGCAAGGTCACCATAGATGATCTGGAGCGCAAGATTGACCTGATTGATGCGATGATTTCAGCGGCGGATAACAGCTACAGTGATCAGCAGGTGGCTGATATGGAGGCCGCCGCCTGCCCGACCTGCGGCTCTTGCTCGGGCATGTTCACCGCCAATTCAATGAACTGCCTTGCCGAGGCGCTGGGGCTGGCGCTGCCGGGCAATGGCTCCATGCTGGCCACCCACGCTGACCGCAAGCGGCTGTTTGAGGAATGTGGCGCGCGGATTGTGGACATCACCAAACGGCACTATGAGGGCAACGAGAAGGGGTTGTTGCCACGGGATGTGGCCAGCTTCAAAGCGTTTGAAAACGCGATGACGCTGGATATTTCCATGGGGGGGTCTACCAACACCGTGCTGCACTTGCTGGCGATGGCCTATGAGGGTGAGGTTGATTTCACAATGCAGGATATCGACCGGCTCTCGCGCGAGGTGCCGGTTTTGTGCAAGGTGGCGCCTTCGATTGCCAATGTGCATATGGAGGATATCCACCGTGCGGGTGGCATTATGGGGATACTTGGCGAGTTGAACCGCGCCGGGCTGATCCATGCTGACCTGCCAACCGTGCATAGCGAAACCCTTGGCCATGCGCTGGCCAAGTGGGACATCGCGGTGAGCAATGAACCGGAGGTGGAGCAGTTTTTCAAAGCCGCGCCGGGGGGCGTGCGCACGGTTGAGGCGTTTTCAACCGAGAACCGCTACAAGGCGCTGGACCGCGACCGGGTGGGCGGGATCATCCGCAGCAGGGAAAACGCCTTTTCGCAAGATGGCGGGTTGGCGGTGCTGAGTGGCAATATCGCGCTGGATGGCTGCATTGTAAAAACCGCCGGTGTGGATGACAGCAACCTGGTGTTCACCGGCCCGGCGCGGGTGTTTGAGAGCCAGGACAGCGCGGTGAGTGCCATTCTGACCGGCAAGGTGCTGGAGGGCGAGGTTGTGGTGATCGTTTATGAGGGGCCACAGGGCGGGCCGGGCATGCAGGAAATGCTGTATCCGACCAGCTATCTGAAATCCAAAGGGCTGGGCAAGAAATGCGCTTTGCTGACCGATGGGCGGTTTTCGGGTGGCACTTCGGGGCTTTCCATTGGCCATGTTTCGCCGGAAGCGGCCGAGGGCGGGCTGATCGG
Organism: Paracoccaceae bacterium; assembly: GCA_015487255.1. Taxonomy (GTDB): domain Bacteria; phylum Pseudomonadota; class Alphaproteobacteria; order Rhodobacterales; family Rhodobacteraceae; genus UBA3077. Next base: position 4,276 of record WFQA01000134.1, read on the forward strand.
GCTGGTTGAAACCGGCGATATTATCGAGATCGACATTCCGGGGCGCAGCATTAACCTGGCGGTGAGTGAGGATGTGCTTGAAACACGCCGCGCCGCCAAAGGGACCTTGCCATGGCTGCCAAGTGAGAAGCGGGCACGGAAGGTTTCAACCGCACTGAAAGCCTATGCGGCCTTTGCCAGTTCCGCCGCCTTGGGGGCTGTGCGGCGGTTGCCCTAGGACCGCCGAGCGCAGCGAGGCCATCGGCGTCGCCAGACACCGTTCAGCTTTGCTGATAAGGTGCCTTTGCCGAGTGGGGCTTCAGCCCCGCAGAGGCAAAGGCAGGCTTGCCGGAATATCGGGTTTTTTTACTGCAGCGCTGCAGGGTGCCCTCCGTTTGCGAATTGTTGCTTGCGCAACAATCCACAAACGTTTGGGCCATGGCCTCGCTTCGCTCGGCGGGAGTGTGGCAAAGCTTATCGGACCACTTCATATATGAAGCTTTCTCTTCCCACCGCTGCTTTGATAGGATAGATCATTCGCATGACGCTTATCGTTTCCAACCTTTCCTGCCAGCGTGGTGGCCGCATGATATTCGACCGGCTTTCGTTGCAAATCGCACCGGGAGAGGCGGTGTTGCTGCGCGGGCCAAACGGGGCGGGCAAATCCACCCTTTTGCGGGTCATAGCCGGGTTGCTCCCTGCCCGGCGTGGCGAGATCAGCCTGAACGGAACCCCCAATGGTGATACGGATGAGTTTCAGGGCCAAATCACCTATTCCGGCCATCTTGACGCGATCAAACCCCAACTCACCGTGGCTGAAAACCTGCGCTTCTGGGCCGAGCTGTTTGATGTCGGCAGTGTTGACAAAACCATGCAGGATTTCCATCTGGATGAAATCGCCGACCGCCCGGCCTATAGCTGCTCGGCCGGGCAAAAGCGCCGCCTCGGGCTGGCGCGTATCGCGGTTACCAGCCGCCCGCTCTGGCTGCTTGATGAGCCGACCGTTTCGCTCGATACCGAGACCAGCAAGCGCTTTGCCGCCACGATTGATGCCCATTGCGCCAATGGCGGCATGGCGTTCATTGCCACCCATATCGATCTCGGGCTGGCCGTCAGCCGCAGCTATGAAATGCAAGCCTATACGTATAGTGCTGAATCCGAGGAATTTGACCCGTTTCTGACCGGGGATTGGCAATGAAAAACCTGCTGATAAGGGAATTGCGCCTTGCTCTGCGCTCGGGTGGCGGGGCAGGGCTGGGCTTGGCGTTTTTTCTGATTGTGGTGGTGTTGGTGCCTCTTGGCGTTGGCCCCAACCCCGAAACCCTCGGCGTGATTGCGCCGGGCATTCTCTGGATCGGGGCGCTGCTGGCCAGCCTGCTCTCGCTTGACCGGCTGTTTCAGACCGATAGCGAGGATGGCACGCTGGATATTCTGGCGCTTTCCCCCATGCCGATGGAGCA